>DATIGQ010000120.1 GCA_035454605.1 Terriglobales bacterium | reverse complement strand
CGTTCTCCCACTTCGGCCGCCCCTTGTAGTGGCCGAACTGGATCTCGTTGGTCTCAATGGCGCCGTACAGGGTCTCGACCTTGAACTCGGCGATCTCCTTGGGGTTCACGCCGATCTCTTTGCGCCACTCCTCGAACAACCCCGCCCAATCGCTGAACGTTCCGATCTTGAAGATTTTTCCCGGCATGATCGCTTTCCTTTATAGATTCACCCAGACGCTCTTGAGTTCCGTGTAGTGCTCGATGGCGTGCATGCCCAACTCGCGGCCGAATCCGGACTGCTTGTAACCGCCGAACGGAAGCGCCACGTCGTACAGGTTGTAGGCATTCACCCACACCGTGCCCGCCTTCAGTCGGCGCGCCACGGTGTGCGCCTTCTTGATGTCGTTGGTCCACACCGCCGCCGCCAGACCGTAGATGTTCTGGTTGGCGAGTGCAGCCACTTCCTCCGGATCCTCGAAGCTGATGGTGGCCAGCACCGGCCCGAAAATCTCTTCCTGCGCGATGGTCATCTGGTTGTCCACGGCGTCGAAAATCGTGGGCTCGATGAAATATCCCTTGCCCCCGTCCACCGACGCGCGGCTGCCGCCGGCCACCAGGCTGGCGCCTTCCTGCTTGCCCTTCTCGATGTAGGCCAGCACGGTCTTCATCTGCTGCTCGCTGACGATGGCGCCCAGGCGGGTCTTGGGGTCGAGCGGATCGCCGGGCTTGAGCTTCTTGGTGCGATCCACCAGCTTCTCCATGAACTGGTCATGGACCTTCTTCTCCACGAACAGGCGGGAACCGGCGGCGCAGACTTCGCCCTTGCCGTAGAAGATGCCGTTGGCAGCGCCGCGAATGGCGGCTTCCATGTCGGCATCGGCAAACACGATGTTGGGCGACTTGCCGCCCAGCTCGAGCGTCAGACGCTTCACGGTGTCAGCCGCGCTGCGCATCACTTCCTTGCCCACCACGGTCGAGCCGGTGAAGGCGACCTTGTCCACGCCGGGATGTTTCACCAGCGCCATGCCGACTACCGAGCCCTGTCCCGGCAGGATATTCACCACCCCCGGCGGCACACCCGCTTCCAGCATCAGTTTCCCGATGCGCAGCGCGGAAAGCGTGGTCTGCGTGGCCGGCTTCCAGATGACCGTATTGCCGGTGGCCAGCGCTGGCGCGATCTTCCAGGCCGCCAGAAGCAGCGGGAAATTCCACGGCACAATGGCGGCTACCACTCCCACCGGCTCGCGCAGCGTGTAGGTGAACGCATTGGCGCGCGAGTTGATGGTCTCACCGTGGATCTTCGTGGCCCAGCCCGCGTAGTAGCGGAAGACGTCGGCCACGGTGGGCACGTCCACGTAGCGCGACTCGAAGATAGGCTTGCCGTTATCGAGCGTTTCGATCTCGGCGATCTCCTCGATGTCCCGCTCGATGAGGTCGGCAACGCGCCACAGCACCTTGCCACGCTCGCTGGCGGTCATCTTCTGCCAGGGGCCGCCCGCGTCGTCGAAGGCCTTGCGCGCCGCGGCCACCGCGGTCTCTACGTCCTCCAGCGTTCCCTGGGCGATGTGCGTGAGCACCTCGCCCGTGGCCGGATTCACCGTCTCGAACGTCTGGCCGTTCGACGAGTCCCGCCATTCGCCGCCGATCAGCAGCTTGCCCGGTTCGATCTTCGCTTTGGTTGCCGTGAGCATGATTTGGTTCTCACTCCTCCGATTGCACCCCAAGGTCCTTCGCTTCGCTCAGGATGACGGCGGCGGGCTCGGACACCCGCCGAGCGCCGTCATTTCGCTTTGAACGTCGCCGGACGCTTCTCCACGTAGGCGTTCAGGCCTTCCTTAGCGTCCTGGCTCTTGAACAGCAGCGATTGCAGCTCGCGCTCGACGGCCAGCGCCGACTCCAGCGGAATCTCCCAGCCGGTCTGCACCGAGCGTTTGATGTGGCCCACCGCCATGGCCGCCTTGTTGGGCGGGCAGAACTGCCGGGCGTACTCCATCACGTTCTCCATGAAGTTTTCGCGCTCGAAGATGTCGTTCACCAGGCCCAGTTCTTTGGCCTCCTCGAACGAAAAGGTGTTGCCGGTCACCATCAGCTCGATGGCCTTGGACTTGCCGACGATGCGCGACAGTCGCTGCGTCCCGCCGGTGCCCGGCAGTACGCCCAGGTTGATCTCCGGCAGTCCGATCTTGCCGGCGTCGCGGCGCGCAATGCGCAGGTCCGCGGCCATGGCGATTTCCAGGCCGCCGCCTACGGTGTGTCCGTTCAGCGCGGCGATCACCAGCTTCGGCGTGTGCTCCAGCCGCAGCAGCGTCTCATTGGCGTGCAGGCAGAAGTAATACTTGAAGACAGGATCCACGCTGGCCAGCATCTTGATGTTCGCGCCCGCGGAGAAAAACTTTTCTCCCGCGCCGGTCAGAACGATGACGTACACGTCGTTGTCCATCCGGGCCTTGAGGATGGCCTCGTCGAGCTGGCGGTTCATCTCGTAGGTGTAGGTGTTGGCCGGGGGATCGTTCATCTCGATCACCGCCACGCCCTGCTCCACGCGATAGTTGACAAGCTGTTTGGTTGCGGTTTCGGTTGCGGTTGCCATCGAAAACTCCTTCCCAAGATTCCCTGTGTCCAGGGTGGAATGTGGTCAGCGGCGTCCGTTGCGCTTGCCGCGCGTAGAGCCGCAAATCCCGCGCAGGAACAGGTCGCCCATCTGCCGGGCCAGCGCCTCGGCATCGGCATCCACGCGCGGGTTGTACCAGGTATAGATCCAGTTCATCATGCCGAACAGGCTCAGCACCGCGATGCGCGCATTGAATTCTAGCCCCTTGGAGCGCTTCAGGTCTTCCAGCAGCCCCAGCGCCGTTCGATAGTACTGGCGCTTGATGGCGGCGATCTGCGCTCCATACGTGTTCTTCAGCACATCGGCTTCGTGGGAGAGCACTTTCATCGCCGCGGCGTTGGCCAGAAAATAGTCCAGGTGGTTCTCCACCAGCACGCGCACACGCTGTTCCGGATCGCGGACGCCTTCCAGCCGTTCCTGCAACCGCTCCAGGATGGTGGAGAAGGTGTGCTTCTGGATGAGGTAGAGCAGCTTCTCTTTGCTCTCGAAGTAGTAATAGAGCCCGGCCAGCGACGTGCCCGTGGCGCGGGAAAGGTCGCGCATGGAAGCGCCTTCATAGCCCTTTTCGCAGAAGACTTCGGTGGCATGCTCCAGGATCTCAGCCAGGCGGCGGTCG
Organism: Terriglobales bacterium; assembly: GCA_035454605.1. NCBI lineage: Bacteria > Pseudomonadati > Acidobacteriota > Terriglobia > Terriglobales > Terriglobales bacterium. Next base: position 5,757 of record DATIGQ010000120.1, on the reverse strand, counting down.
AAGCGCCGGTCGGCGGGCAGAGCGGTGTCGAGTCGGGGGCTGGCAGCTGTGGGCACAGGGGTATCTCGAACGAACGTTCGATATTCTAGGGCCTGCGGCCCCGTTTCGTCAAGCGCGGCCCGCCGGCCGCAAGATAGGCGCGGTCGAGCCAGGTGAGCGCGTCCCGCAGATCGGCCTCCGACTGCATCTCGAAAGTCATCCAGCGTGCTTGCGCCATTTCCGACGGGCCGATGCGCGGATCCTTCCTCGCTCGGGCCTTGAGCGGAGAATCCGGCGGCAGCCTGAAAATGAACGAGGTGGGCGAACCCATCGAGCGCGTCTTAGGCAGGGCGGCGAAGACGTTCTTGCCGCGATAGAAGCTGAGGAAGCCGAACATGGGCCGCGTGCTCACGCCGGGCCAGCTCTCTAGTTCCCCGCCCAGCATGGCCGCCCAGTGCTTCATCTCTTCAGAGACCTGTAACAAGACCGGCCGGCTCGCGCCTTGAGACGTTCGGCGGGGAGTGCGCGCGGCGAGCGCGTCCGCGCGTCTGGCCTTGGGTCGGGGCGCCACGCTCAGTTCCGGATCCCGGCCAGCAGCCGTTCGATCTCCTGCTTGAGCTCGGCGGTCGGCGGCAGCAGGGGCAACCGCGGAGGTCCGCCGTAGTAGCCGTTGAAGTCCATGGCGTACTTGACGCCCGGGATGCCAAACTCGCCCACGATCTTCTTCGCCGCCTCTGCGATCCGCTGCTGCTTTTCTTTCGCCAGCGCCTGGTCATCTTCCTTCCAGGCGGTGAAGATCTCGTAGCAGGCGGTGGGCGCGCAATCCGCAAATGCCAGAATGGCTCCCACTGCGCCCACGTCCAGCGAATCCTTCAAGGTCTGCGCCGAGCCCACCAGCACCTGGAAGCCCACCTCTTTGGTGCGCGTTTTTCGCATCGGTGGCGCCTGGACGGCCGCGCCCCCGCCTCCACCCGTGAGGACAGAAGGCGCGATCAACCCCGCGTCCCCTGCCGCCACCGGTGACAACATTCTTCCCGTCACTGCCGCGAACACTTCGGTTACAGTCGCGGTACGCCGCACCTCGCGAGTGCCATCCACCATGGCCTTCACCTTGGCTATGTCCCCGCTGGATTCCTTGATGCCGATCAGGTTGGGATGTTCGGCCAGCGCTATCACCACTTCCGCCGGGATGTCATACCCCGTGTTGGGCGGGAAGTTATAGATGATCACCGGCAGAGGCGAGCGGTCCGCCACCGTGCGATAGAAAGCCAGCATGTTCGCCGGTTGCATCTGGCGCTTGTAATAGTGCGGAGTGCGCACCATGGCAACGTCGTAGCCTAGCCCGGCGGCGTACTCGGTCAAGCGCAGCGTCTCGCTCGCTGACTCGATCCCCGTCCCCGCAATCAACACTTTCTCCGGCGCTGCCGCATCGCGCGCCACACGGAGCACGTCTCGCTGCTCTTCGTCGCTGAGCATCAGGGCCTCGCCCGTCGAGCCCAGCACCACGATCCCGGCCACCGGAGTCTTCGAATAGCGCTCGACGTTAGCTTCCAGCTTGCGGAAGTACACCGCGCCATCCGGATAGAAGGGCGTCGTGATGGGTGGAAAGATGCCGTGAAGGAGCATGGGACCCTCGTCACACCCTTCAGCCATCAGCCGCAAGAAGCGACCGCAGCCGAAGGAAAGCGGATAATCCAGCATACACAGGGAAGCACACCGAACGCACGGACCCATTGCTTCGCGAACTCATTCGCGGTACAGTCCGGCCGCATCCTCTCCAGGTGGTGGCTCATGCACTGTCCTAGTTGCAACCTCGACATTCCCCTGGGCGCCACGGTGTGTCCCGGCTGCGGACGCATCCTGAGCGAAACAGCCGGTGGCGGGCCCATCTCGCCCGGCCTGCCCGGCGTGCCCCAGAAGAGCTGGCTGGGACGCAATTGGAAGTGGGTCGTCCCCGTGGGCTGCTTCGGCTTCATCGTGCTCATCTTCGCCTTCGTCGCCCTCATCCTGGCGGTGGTCTTCGGCTCGATGAAGAACGAGGAAATCTACAAACAGTCGGTAGCCAAGGCCCGCGCCCATCCCGCCGTAGTGCAAAGGCTCGGCACTCCAATCGAGGAAGGCTGGATGTTCACCGGCTCGTTCAACATCACGCCCGAGCACGGCGAGGCCAAGATCGGCATTCCCATTTCCGGTCCGCGCGGCAAGGGCACCATCCACGTGGACGCTGTCAAGCAAGCCGGCGAATGGCAGTACAACATTCTCGAGGTCGAAGTCGAGGGCGATTCCGAGCGCATCAACCTGCTCGAGGAGATGCCGGGCGTGCAGGAGCAGTAGCTAGTTCCCGCTTCCCTTCCCTACGATCCGCTCGATCAGGGCGGCATCATCCGGCAGCAAGCCGGACTTGGGCAGCCGGGGCGTCAATTCGCGCCAGCTCGGCTGCAGCTTAAAGGCTTTTTCGAACAGCGGCAGCGCCTCCTCCACGCGCTTCATATTGACCAGCGCCACGGCATGCCAGTAGGTCATCTCCGCCAGGCGGCTCGCTGGAATCCCCTCCGAGCTTGCTGCCAGGGCTTCGGCGGCTGCGTACTCCCGGAGCGCGGCTTCGTTGTCCTTGTGCTCGACGGCGAGGTCTCCGGCGTTCATGTGGTTGTAGGCCCGCTGCAGCGTCACCAGCCGCCGCAACTCCTTGAGCGGTTCTTCGCTGTCATCCACGCGCAGATCAAAGACGCGGTCTTCCCAGGGCTTACCCGAGGACTTAGCCCTCACGACGATCAATGCCGCGGATTGCGTCCCGCGGATATCTCCGCCTACCGCCTGCGCCGCATCGAGCGCGGCGAGCATGCGGTCGGCCAGGTCACCCTTGGTTTCTTGATATGCCTTGGCCATAGCGGGCCAGACCTTGTCGTTTGCCATCAGGTTGGCCTGAACGGAGAACTGCGCCCCGACGATGTTCCCCGCCGCATGAATGTCATTCTTGCCGGTGTAGGCATCCACGCGCCCCTGGGCATCGATCATTGCCACTTGGCGGACCTCGCGGCCGGCGTCCGCCGCCAGCAACCCGCGCAGGGCCTCGGGTGCGCTTCGGCCTGCCCGCATCAAATCCAGCCCCAGCTTGCCGTAGCTTGGATCCACAAACGACTGCGTGGCCACGGCACCCACCTCGGATTCCGCCCACGGAACGATCTGCCCCACCGAAAACCAGTGCGACTGCACCGCCACGCCCAACTCGCCTGTCTGCGGGTCGCGGGCCACGATGGAGAAGGTGGAAACGGGACGAAGGGGATGCGGCCGCTCCTGTGCGGCTAGGTCGGTGGAAAGGAGGCTCAGTAAGACGATAGTCAATACGGCAGGTTTCATTGCGGCACCTCAGACGGCGGATTGTAGCAATCCCGAATGGCTGTGCGGGAATAGGGTTTCCGCGCTGCGCTCGGAATTAGGAACCGGAATCCCTCCGTGTCTCCGTGTCTCTTTGGTGAGGATTACTTCGCGGTGGCTTCCTGCCCGGCATGCAATTGCTGCAGCGCCCGCACGCTGATCTCGCCCCGCTGGCGTGCAGCGATGCCCTCGGCAGCGGCGCGGGCCGCCGACAACGTGGTGATGGTGGGGATATGGTGGGTCACGGCGGCGCGGCGGATAGCCTTCTCGTCGAACCAGGGCTCGGCGCCGTGTGGCGTATTGATGACCAGTTGAATCTTGTCTCCCTTGATGAGGTCCACCACGTTGGGGCGCCCTTCCTTGACCTTGTAGACGCGGTCCACCACCAGCCCGGCCCGCTCCAGCGCATCGGCGGTGCCGTGCGTGGCCACAATGCGGAAGCCCAGTTCGGAAAAGCGCTGTGCGATGGGCACCGCAGCCGGCTTGTCGCGGTCGGTGACGCTGAGGAAGATCGTCCCCGCGGTGGGCAGCGTCAGGCCGGCCGAGAGCTGCGCCCGCGCAAAGGCTTCGCCGAAGCTGTCGGCCACGCCCATCACTTCGCCCGTGGACTTCATCTCCGGACCCAGCACCGTATCCACACCCGGAAACTTCGACCACGGGAACACGGGCGACTTCACAAAGTAACACCCGCCGGTCGTGAGGTCCGTAGTGCGCTCGACGTGTTCCGGCAGGAATTCCCGCAGCTTGCGGCCTACCATGAGCCGCGCCGCGATCTTCGCCAGCGGCACCCCCGTGGCCTTGGAAACGTAGGGCACCGTGCGCGAGGCGCGCGGGTTGACTTCGAGCACGTAAACCCGGTCTTCGGATTTCTGCGCGTCCCCCTCCGCGGAACGCGGGCTCCGCCGCTGGATGGCGAACTGGATGTTCATCAGTCCGACGACGCGCAGCGCGCGGGCCAGGCGGAAGGTGTAGTCGCGCATGGTGGCGATCGCAGCCTGCGGGATGTCCACCGCTGGCAGCACGCAGGAGGAATCGCCGGAATGGATGCCGGCTTCCTCGATGTGCTGCATGATGCCGGCGATCACCACGTCCTCGCCGTCGGAGAGCGCGTCCACATCCACCTCGGTGGCATCTTCCAGGAAGTGGTCGATCAGCACCGGACGTTCCTGCGAGTAGTCCACCGCTTCTTTCATGTAGTGGATGACGGAATCGTCGTCGTAGGCGATGACCATGGCCCGCCCGCCCAGCACGTACGACGGACGCACCAGCACCGGGTATCCGATCTGATTCGCTGCTGCCACGGCCTGCTCCACGCTGGTGGCGGTTGCGCCCGGTGGTTGGGGGATGGCGAGTTCCTCCAGCAGCCTGCCGAAGCGCTTGCGGTCTTCCGCCAGGTCGATGGATTCAGGCGAGGTCCCGATGATGCTCCCGCCCGCTGCCTTGAGCGGCAGCGCCAGGTTGAGCGGCGTCTGTCCACCGAACTGCACGATCACGCCCACCGGCGCGCCCCCCGACGCTTCGTGCTCGTACACCGCCAGCACGTCCTCGAGCGTCAGCGGCTCGAAGTACAACCGGTCGCTGGTGTCGTAGTCGGTAGAGACCGTCTCCGGATTGCAGTTGACCATCACCGTCTCGTAGCCATCCTCGCGCAGCGCGAACGAGGCGTGGCAACAGCAGTAATCGAACTCGATTCCCTGCCCGATGCGGTTCGGCCCCGAGCCCAGGATGATGACCTTCTTGCGGTCGGTGGGCGCGGCTTCGTCCTCTTCTTCGTAGGTCGAGTAGAGATAGGGGGTGTAGCTTTCGAATTCGGCGGCGCAGGTGTCCACGCGCTTATAGACGGGCGTGACGCGGTGCTTCTTGCGCAGATGCCGGATCTTGTTGGCCGCAGCCTGCCCGTCCGGCACGCGCCACGCAACTCCAAGCCGCGCGTCGGAGAGTCCGGCGCGCTTGGCCGCCAGCAGCACCCTGGCCGGCGCCGACTCCAGCGGGTGCTTCTCCACCTCCATTTCCATCTCCGTGATCTCTTTCATCTGGTAGAGGAACCACGGATCGATGGCCGTCATCTTGGCCAGTTCTTTGACGGTGTGTCCCTGGCGAAGCGCGTAACGCAGATAGCTCAGCCGCTCGGGATGTGGCGTCACCAGGCGCTGCGTCAGGATGCGCGGCTCGATTTTCATCGAGCCCGGCCGCTTTCCGGTCTCCAGCGACCGCACACCTTTCATCAGCGCTTCCTTGAAGGTGCGGCCGATGGCCATCACCTCGCCCACCGACTTCATCTGCGGGCCCAGGGTCTCGTCGGCGCCGGGGAATTTTTCGAACTGCCACTTGGGAATCTTCACCACCACGTAATCGAGCGTGGGCTCAAAGCATGCCGGCGTCTTGCGCGTGATGTCGTTCGGG
>DATIGQ010000119.1 GCA_035454605.1 Terriglobales bacterium | reverse complement strand
CGCGTCGATCGCGTCCTGGTAGTTACCCAGTTCGGTGTTGGCATCGGTCAGAAAGCCGTACACCTGGAGGTCGTCGGGCACCTGCTGGTTCAGTGCTTTGGCCTTCGCCAGCGCCTGCGCGAACTCGTGTCGCCCCAGCAGCAACCAGACCTCGAGTTTTTGCGCTTCGAAGTTGCCCGGCATCAGCTCGAGCGATTTACGTACCGCCTCCTCGGCTTTGGCATAGAACACGGTGTCGGAAGTCTCGCGCGCCCGCCGCGCCAACCCCAGGGCAAGGTCGTTGTAGGCGTCATAGTTTCCTGGTTTGGCGGCGATGGCGCGTTCTGCCGCCGCAATGCGCAGTTCTGCGGGCGTGCGTGCATCGGAGGTGGAACCCTGCTGTGCCGTCCCTACGAGCGAAACCCACAGGCTGAACACCACAAGAGCGAAGAACCGTTTCATTTTCGTCCTCACTACGTAAGTTCGGGGCCGTGCGGGACGAGCGCCCGCCGCGGCCCACGAGGTTGTGTCAGTTCACCGTGCAGGTGCCGCCGTTGCAGCCGTCCTCGCCCGGATCCACGTGGCGGCTGTTGCGGCCGTCCCACGCGTATCCCAGGTACGGGAAGCTGGGCTGATAACTGGCGTCGTTGGCGTTCACGCCGTCCCCGATGCGGTTGTACGGGAACGTGTTCAGGCCGAACACCAGGATGCCGGCAACCGCGCGCGCCGAGATGTCCGTGACGTCATCCTCCAGGCGCCGCCCGTTGGGATACCCAGCTGCATCGCCCGCCAGCAGACCCATGCGCTTGATCTGGTTCTGCGGGGTCGGAGGCACACCGGTGTTGAGGCGCAGGATGTCGGCCACGGGACCGGCCGGCAGATTGGGATTCGCGAACCCGCCCACTGCCGCCACCAGTGCTCCGTGGTTCGCGTACTGCACCAGGGGCAGCAGGTCCGCTCGTGGAGGCGCCGGGATGGGCACATCCACTCCGAAGGCCGCCGGATACACGGCGTTGATCACCCGCGCCAGCAGCGGATCGAGGGCGAAACTCGCGAACTGCTTATCGTTCTTCGGCTGGTCCATGCTGAAGCGGTCCTTGGAACCGGTGCCGATGATCAGTTCGTTGAACAGGGCGTTGCCCATACGCTGCACCTGGCGCAGCGAAGCGGACGTGGTGCTGGCTTTGCCGACCTTGCGAAGGACGGTTACCTGCGGGCGCGAAGTCGTGCCCCAAGTCCCGATGGTCGCCCGCGGATCGCCGGCGGGATGCTTCTGGCCGTCGCTGGTCAGCATGGTGATAGGCACTTCGATGGCGATGGCGTTCACGTTGAAACCGGAGACGTCATCAGCCGCGAAGTTGGCGTGGTCGTCGGCTTCCTGCGCGTCGGTCAGCACACCCGGCAGGATGAAGCCGGAGGCGCGGAAGTTCAGCGAGTCGAAAGCCGCGCCCAAATCGATCCAGAACGGATCGTCGGCTGTGCCCGCCCACACCTTGATTCCGTTGGCCAGCGTGTAGATGCCATCGGAGTACAGCTTGGGCCAGTTGGGCATGGTGCGCGGGCCCACATTCGACGGCACCGCAATCAGCTTCTGCCCGCCGTTCAACATGGTGCGCACGCCGTTCTTCACCATGGTGACGGTGTAGGTCTGGCGCAGGCCCAGGCCGATGGAGCAGGCTCCGGGCTCGCAGCCGTCGAGCGCCGTAATCGCCGGGGGAATCAGCGGCGAGCCCGGCGCTACCGGCGCCGGTGAGCTGGGACCGGCGGGAATGCCGTCGCCCGCGCCCACATGCGCGGTGAACACGCCGGGGAGTCGGTACTCGGTCTGGAAACGGAACTCGAAGACGACATCCTCGATGCCGTCATGGTTGTTGTCCACCCGGATCGCATACGTGATGTTGGGATCGAAGGGGAAGTAGTTGGGTCCGTTGGAGGGCTCAAGCAGCGGGTCCACGTCCAGAATGAGCGTGACCTTGTCCGGATTGTCATAGCTCACGAAGGCGTAGAAATCCGTGATGTCCGCCAGGCGGTCGATCGCAGTGATCGGCGCCTCGCGGTGGTTGGCTGCCAGGAGGCCCTGCGGAACCATCAGGAACACCGCCAGAAGCAGCGCGGTGATCGAGCGAACGGCCGGTCTCGTCATGGGAAATCCTCAAAGGAAATGGAAGGCACCGGAGCCACCCGCGGCGGGCGCGCTCTCCGCCTTCGTCTCCTGTACGCGCGACACCACCGGCTGGATTGGGTACCCGATGCGTCTCTAGGCTCCTCCGCGCGCTTCGTGGTATAAGCGATGAGCTTCGCAGCAACGACGGCGGGCGCGCTGGGAACCCGCCCGAGGAGGTCTGGATTGGCAGAATCGCGCACCGGCAAGCGCTTTCCCATCAAGCTGCCCATCACCATCCGCGACGTGAAGTCGTCGCGGCGGCACCGCGCGCTCACCAAGGACCTGAGCGCCGCCGGCGTCTCCATCCAGGGTGGCGCGCCGTTGCGCGTGGGCTCGCGCATCGAGTTCGAGATCAAATTGCCGGGCAAGGTGATCGGTGTGGGACGCGATGTGGAGTTGCTGTGCCGCGGGCGCGTGGTGCGCTCCGACCCGGGCTCCGCCAGGCGCAAGGGTAAGAAGAAGAAAGGAAGGGCGAAGTCCGGGCTGGCCTGCGTCATCGACCAGTACAGGTTCATCCGGCGGAAATGAAGTCTTGTTTGACGCTTCTTCGGAGGGGCACGACTTCAGTCGTGCCGTTGAGGGCCATAGAAGATTCGGGGCTTTAGCCCCTGAGGGATTGTTCGACCGAATGCTGAAAGTCATCCTCGCCGACAACCAGGCCATCTTCCGCACCGGCGCCGCCAAGGTGCTGGCGGTCGAAGACGACCTGCGCATCGTGGCCCAGGCGCAAGACGCCGCCCAGATGCAGATGGCGCTGGAGCGTTTCCGCCCGCAGGTGCTGGTCTGCGCCTCGGAGTTCGCCAGTGACCTGGCGACGCTAGTTAAAGAGACCGGCCGTACCCGCACCCGCCTCGTCCTGGTGATTGAGAACGGCGAGGAGACCAAGCCCTTTCTGGCGCAGGGCGTGCAAGGTGTCGTTTACCGCAGCATCACCGGCGAGGCCCTCTCGCAGTGCGTGCGCGCCGTGGCCAAGGGCGGCACCTGGGTGCAGGACACCAAGGCCGCCGCCATCGCCGCCGAGAATGACATGGTCGGCGCCCGCGTCCGCGACCGCTTGACCCCGCGTGAGCTGCACGTGGTCGCGCTCATCGTTCAAGGATTTAAGAACAAGGAGATCGCCAGCCGCCTGGGCACCACCGAGCAGGTGATCAAAAACTACCTGCGCAACGTGTATGACAAAGTGGGCGTTTCGGACCGCCTGGAGCTGGCGCTGTTCACCATCCACCACCGCATCCTGGCCGAAGCCGCCGCCGCCATCGCAGAAGATAAACAATAAGACCAGCGCGGGACGCCCACCCTGGTCGCGCCTGCTTTTGGCGCGACAGGGTGGGACTCTTCAGGCTCCTTCGCGGATAGCTAGATGAGCTTCTCGCCGATCGACTTGCCCTGCGTGAACAAGTACAGGTAGTCCGGACCGCCGGACTTGGAATCCGTGCCGGACATGTTGAAGCCGCCG
>DATIGQ010000118.1 GCA_035454605.1 Terriglobales bacterium | reverse complement strand
GCCCGCGCCGCGCAATCCCTCGACGCAGCCCACCCACTGCACAGCGCCGGTGACCTGGCGGATGAGCGCGTCGCGGGCAGCGTCCGGTGAAGTCGTAAGTGCGGCATCCACGTTATTCACCACCGGGACGGCTGGTGTCGAGAAGTTCAGTGCGCGCAGATCCGTGGCCAGGCGGTCCTGGGCCGGCTGCATGAGCGCGCAATGGAAGGGCGCGGAAACCGGCAGCATGACGGCACGCTTGGCGCCGCGCTGTTTGGCGAGTTCGGAAGCGCGCTCGACCGCGGCCTTGTCGCCGGAAATGACGATCTGATCCGGCGAGTTGATGTTGGCCGGGGAGACCACCTCGCCCTGCGCGGCTTCCTCGCACACCTGTTGCAGCGCCGCGAGCGACATTCCCAGAACAGCGGCCATGGCGCCCTTGCCGGCCGGCACCGCCTCCTGCATGTAGCGACCGCGATTGCGCACGGTTCGCACGGCGTCAGCAAAGGAGAGGGTTCCGGCGGCGACGTGCGCCGAGTACTCTCCCAGGCTGTGTCCCGCGACCAGAGCGGGGCGCACACCTTTCTCCGCCAGCACGCGCAGAGCCGCAACCGAAACCGTAAGAATGGCGGGCTGTGTGGTCTCGGTCATGCGCAGCTTTTCTTCCGGGCCTTCCCAACAGAGAGTGGAGAGCGCGTAACCCAGAGCGTCGTCGGCCTCCGCGAACGTCTGCCGGACCACGGGATGACGTTCGGCCAGGTCCTTGCCCATGCCGACTTGCTGCGACCCCTGGCCCGGAAAGAGGAAGGCGATGCGCCGGTTCAGGCTCAATGGGTCACCGCGGTCTTGCCTGCCATGGCGGCAATTTCGCGTTCGATTCGTGCATTGACGCCGCCGCTGACGAATTCCGCCGCCACGCGGATGGCGTTCTTGATGGCGTTATTGTTGGAGGAGCCGTGGGTGATGATGCAGGCGCCCTTCACGCCCAGCAGGGGCGCGCCGCCGTACTCGGCGTGGTCCAGCCGCCGGCGGAAGTCCTCGAAAGCGCGGCGGGAGAGCAGGTAGCCGACTTTGGAGGCAACGGTGGATTCCAGGGACTGACGCAACATGGAGCGCACCATCTGTCCCACACCCTCAGAGATTTTCAGCGCCACGTTGCCGGTGAAGCCGTCGCAGACCATGACGTCCACGCTGCCGCGGAACAGGTCGCGGCCCTCCACGTTGCCCACGAAGTGCAGCGGGAGCCGTTTCAGCAGCGGCAGGGTTTCGCGGGTGAGCTCGTTGCCCTTGACCTCCTCTTCGCCGATGGAGAGCAGGCCGACCCGCGGCTTGCGCCTGCCAAGGATCACACGCGCGTAGGTTTCACCCATGATGGCGAATTGGACCAGGTTGTGGGGCTTGGAGTCGACGTTGGCGCCCACGTCGAGCAGCAAGGCCGCGTGGCCCGCTTCGGTTGGGAAGGCTCCTGCCAGCGCCGGACGGTCCACGCCGGGCAGCGCGCCCAGCACCACCTTGGCCAGCGCCATGGCGGCTCCGGTGTTGCCGGCGGTGACAAAGCCGGCTGCCTTGCCATCACGCACCAGGCGGAGGCCCACCCGCATGGAGGTATCGCGCTTGGCGCGCACCGCCTTGGAGGCCTTTTCTTCCATGGTGATGACTTCGGAGGCGTGCACTACCTCGATGGGCATTCTTACTGCGGCCGGATGCAGAGCCAGTTCGGCTCGCAGGCGTTCTTCCTGGCCCACCAGCAGGACGCGCACGTCGAACTGGCGGACAGCGAGGATGGCGCCTTCAACTTCCGGTTTCGGCGCCCGGTCCGAGCCCATCGCATCGACAGCTATGACGGTCGGCATCGCCGGTGGCTAGGCAAGGGCGAGAAGCTACTCGGCCTTGATCTCCAGCACTTCGCGGCCCTTGTAATAGCCGCACTTGGGGCAGGCGCGGTGAGGCATCTTGCGCTCGTGGCAGTTGGGACACTCGGAGAGCGAGTGCGCGGAGAGAAAGTCGTGCGCGCGCCGCTTGCTGGAGCGCGATTTGGAATGCCGCCGTTTCGGATTGGCCATGGCAAAAACCCTCAGTTGGTCGGGGGCTGTAGCTCCCCGGTGTCAGCAATCTAGTCCAGCTTGCGCCGGATCTCTTCCAGCGCCGCCCAGCGAGAGTCCGGAGGAGGTTCCGGGCAATCGCAGCGCTCCAGGTTCAGGTTGCGCCCGCAGCGCGGGCACAGTCCCTTGCATCCCTCCGAGCACATCGAACGGGCGGGCAGGGAGAGCAGAATCTGCTCCCGCACCACGTCTTCCAGCAGCAGGCCCTCGCCCCGGTAGTAGCCGATCTCGGTTTCCGCCTCGCTGATGGAAACCTCCGGGGCGCGGAAATCTGCGCCCGTGGGGCGGTACAGCAGGTCGAAGCTGCCCGCCAGGGCGTGCTCCACCGGCTCCAGGCAGCGGGCACAGCGCGTCCCGATCCGCACCGCATACTTGCCTACGACGCGAATGTCCTGGACGGGCTTCTGCCGGCCGTGGTGCTCTTCCACCAGTTCGGCGCGACCGGAAGTTTCCAGCAGCCCCTGCTGGGCCAGTTCTGGTCCCAGGTCGATGGCGCCCGGCTGGAAACCCTCCTGAAACACGAGTTCCTGGACTTCCAAATCTGGAATGCGGATAAGCATGTGGAATCCAGGCAGCTCGGTGAAGGCCTTCCGCTAGAGTGAAAGACCCGTTCCAAGCAGGGCAGATTTCAAGAATAAAGGTCTGCGTTGCGCGGTGTCAACCAGTGCAGGTGCAGACTCACTGCAGCGCGCTGGTGCAGGCGGTGCCTCCGCCGGGATCGAACATGATGACCGTGAGTTGGTTGGAACAGAATCCGCGCACGCCAGTTTGCCCCGGTGCCGCCGGCACCCCGGTAACGTCATAGGTGTAGGCCGGCGTCCCGGTCACGTTGATGATGGCAAAGTCGTAGCCGGTTTTTCGGCAAGGCTGGGCGGCGCAGCCCAGAACCCAATCCAGCAGGCCGGCGGCGTTGGCGCTCACCGGCGTGCCCGGGGGCGGCAGCGAGAGCTTGGTGAGCGAATCGGCGTAGCCGATCCAGGGATAGTTGATGGCGTAGGTAGTCTGGGCGGTGTTGATACCCCGCATCGATGCCACTGCCGAGGCTTCGTTGGCGGAGATGCGCGAGCGCAGCAGATTCGGGATGGCAATGGCCGCGATGATCAGGATGATGGCCACCACAATCAGGAGCTCAATCAGTGAAAACCCGCGTTGTTTTCGCATGGCCTGCCCGTTCAAGTCCGATAGGACTGGATTTCGGCGACACCTGGGGAGGGTACAACCCAATCTTGGGAACATCGACAGCGTTCGCATCGACCGCAGCGCTGGCTCGATCGACTCACCCCTTCCCCCTCGGCGGGCGGAGATGGCAGCGATGTTCAGGGAGGACCTGACTATAGCATACTGGGCCGACATCGCAACAGGCAAACCCCGGCCCAAGGCGTACTTCAGGCCATGTCCGGCAGGCGGTTACCGGGCAGCCTTAGGTAACCGCAGGCAGGGCGGCTGATACACTCGGGCTGTGCTCGAAGGCTTCGCTACCGCGGAAGGAACTACCCGCTACCACGACCGCTTCCCGTCCTTGTCCGATGCGGGCCACTTCCGCCGCCCGGAAGCCGTTCCCGGGGCAGGGGAGCTCCGGGTCTCCTCGCTGGGGTTAGGCACCTACCTGGGCGAGCCCGACGCCGAAACCGACCGGCGCTACACGGAAGCGATTGAGCAGGCCCTGCTCTCCGGCATCAACCTGCTGGACACCGCGATCAATTACCGGCACCAGCGTTCGGAGCGCAATCTGGGCGCGGCTCTGGCGAAACTCGTCGCGGAGCAGCGCCTCCGCCGCGACGAGGTGCTGGTTTGTACCAAGGCGGGCTACCTGTCCTTGGACGGTGAGATGCCCGCCGACCCGCGAGCCTATTTCGCGCGCGAGTATCTGGACCGTGGCGTGTTTCGCATCTCCGACGTCGCCGGCGGCATGCACTGCATGGCTCCCGGCTATCTTGCCGACCAACTGGAGCGCAGCCGCCGCAACCTGGGCCTGGCCACCATCGACGTCTTTTACCTGCACAACCCGGAGTCACAATTGGGCGCCGTCGACGCCGCCACCTTCCGCCAGCGGCTGAGAGACGCGTTCCTCATGCTGGAAGAGGCCGTACGCGCCGGAAGCATCCGCTACTACGGTTGCGCCACCTGGAATGCCTTCCGTCTGCCGCCGGGAGAGCACGGCAGCATGAGCCTGGCTGAGACCGTGGAGATCGCGCGCGAAGCCGCGGGGGAGGGGCACCACTTCCGCTTCGTCCAGATGCCGTTCAATTTGGCCATGGTCGAGGCCTGGGCATTTCGCAACCAGCGCGACGGCGACAAAGCAATGTCCCTGTTGGAGCTGGCGCAGCAGCTCGGTGTGGCGGTTGTGGGTAGCGCCTCCCTGCACCAGGGACAACTCACCGCCGGCCTGCCGGAGTCTTTGGTTCGCAGCCTGGGCGCTGCGGACGACACCCAGGCCGCCCTCCAGTTTGCCCGTTCCGCACCCGGCCTTCTGGCGGCGCTCATCGGCATGAGCGCGAAGGAGCACGTGACGGCCAACCTGCAGGTCGCACTACAGCCGCCGATTTCCGCCGAAAAGTGGCAGAGCCTCTTCCGCGAAGAAGCAGAATAGAGCCCGTACTTTCCGGCTTTCATCCCGCGCCGAGGGACCTCGGCTTTGCGTTTCGATTCTGTGGGAGGGTCGAGAACCAGCCCTACGGTTGCGTCACCAGCTCCAACCGCGAGGACGCAATCTGCCCCGCCGGCCCGTTGGGATCTTCGATCTTGATCTGCTGATAGAGCCGGATAGCTTCCGCCGGTTGGCTTTCCTCGTAAATGCCCGCCAGCTCGAGCTGTACTAAAGCCTTGGGCACGGCCGGCGTAGGGTGATCGATGAGTTCCTTGTAGACCTTGATGGCATCGGCGTCGCGGCCCTGGCCGTGATACATGGCCGCCGTGGCCAGCCGCGCCAGTGGCGCCAGGTCCTTGCTGCGCGAACCCGCCACCGTCGCCAGTTCTTTCTCGGCGGTGGCCGTGTCCCCGAGCTCCGCCGCGGTCACGCCCGCCAGGTAATGGGCAATCTCCGCCGTGCGCGTGAAGCGGTATTTCTCGGCGATCTCACGGAATTTCTTCTCCGCCGCCTGCGCGCGCTCCTTGGCCGTGGGAAACGTCTCCACGCCGGGCGCGTTGGGATCGGCGGCCCCCAGCGGCGCCGAAAGCGTGCGCACCGCCGCGCCCAGTTCCTCGCTGGCCTTGCCGTCCAGGTGGCGCAGATACAGCCAGCCTCCCAGCGCTGCGGCCAGCAACACGCCGGCGACGCTCGAGGCGATGACGATGGTCTTGCGGTGCACCACCGTCCAGTGCAGCGTTTCCGCCGCCGCCTCGGCAAACTTGTCTTGCTTCAGTTGATGTCGTGTGTACCGGGCCACGAATGTCCTTGGGGATGTTTCAGTGACTCAGAATGGAAAGAGCTCAAGAGGGTCAGTCTAACAGGCAGTTTTCGACGGCGTCAAAAGCTCACGCCTGCCGCAGCTTCCCCTGCCGTCTTGCGCTGGTGAAGGACGCTTCCACTGCGAACCATCCCAACGGCAGCAGGACCGCCTGCCAAAGCATCAGGTTGGTCCAAACTCCCAGCAGCGATGCCGGAGGCGCGCCGTTGTAACACAAGCGCACGGCATCCGCCAGATAGCGGAACGGGGAGAGCAGCGAGAGGTTGCTTAGTCCTTCGGGCAGCGTCGCCAGGGGGAAGAGCGCGCCGCTGAGCACGATGCCCGCACCCAGCAACAGCATGGCCGCAGCCAGCACGCGGCGTCCGGCCACGGCGGCGGCGCCGCACAGCAGCGCCAGCGGCAGCACCGTGGCAAAGCCCAGAGCCACGCTGACCACGGTGGCCAGGGTCTCCCATCCGGCGGGCACGACACCGGCCAACGCCATCAGGCAGAAGGCGAAAACGGCGCGCAGCAACATGGCAGTCGCGGGATATGCGCCCAGGCCGATCACCAGGTCGGCAGGCGAGGCGGGCGTGAGCGCGTAGGCTTCCAGGTCGCCTGTGGCTCGTGCGCGCGCGATCGCGAAGGCAGTGGCAGCGGCAGCGCCGGCGGTGGTCAGCACCAGCACCAGGGCCGGCGCGGCATACACAAAATAGCTGGCGGCGCCGCCCACCGGCCGTTGCCAAAGTGTGGAAAGCTGCCACAGGACGCCGACAAACATGGCGGACTCGAGCGCGTACCGGCCCAGGGCAAACAGAGGCGAGGAGCGGGCGCGTGATTCGCGTCGCGAGAAGGCTTGCGCCACCTCCAGCACGCGCGGCATGCAGCGCTACCTTCCCACCGCGGTGTGTATGGCGACGGCCGGCTTGCGCGGCGGCGTGGCATGCAGCAGGCGGCCCTGGTCGAGGAGCAGGGAGCGGTCGCAGAGATTGCGAATCTCTTCCGGGTTGTGCGAGACCAGCAGCACCGCGGCGCCACTGGAGTGCGCCGTCTGGCGGATGAGATCGGCGACGCGCCCGGCGAACTCGGCGTCCACGCTGCGCGTGGGCTCATCGAGCAGCAGGACGCGCGGGTCAGCGAGGAATGCGCGCGCCAGCGACATGCGCCGCCGCTGCCCGCTGCCCAGCGATGCGTAGGTATCGTCGGCACGTTCCGCCAGGCCTACGCCATCGAGAGCGTAATAGATGTCCGGCGGGCCGATGTAGCGGCCGCTTAGCGCGGCAAAAAATTTCAGGTTCTCGCGCAGTGTCGCCCGCGGCTCAAAACCGGTGTCCAGCGGGAGCACCGCGCCGATCTTGCGCCGCACCGCCGCGGCGTGTTCCACCACGTCCAGCCCGCAGACCGAAACTTCGCCGGAATCCGGCAGGTCGAGTGTGGCCAGCACGCGCAGCAGCGTGGACTTGCCGCTGCCGTTGGGACCGACCAGGCCCACGATCTCGCCCGGCTCCACCGTGAGTGAGATCTGCCGCAGCGCCTGCATACGCTCCGCCGAACGCCGCCCTCCCAACCACGAGCCCGGCATCGGACGTTCCGCTGCGGGATACGATTTCGAGAGGTTTTTGACCTCGATGGCGGACATGGCTGGCACGCGAACGGCTCCTCATCAGGGGAGCGACATCTGGTTAGATGCCGGAGGAGGACACAAAGTCTAGCACGGCTGCGGTCCGGCAGCATCTCGCGGTGTGACGAAGTGCTCGGGCTACTTTGTGGTCTTGCCCGGTCCCCACAACGCGCGCCCAGGGAGCGCGCCGGTGTGCTCGCCGTCTTGGATGACCTGCACACCGTTCACGAACACCTGCCGAACACCGACCGCGTACTGTTGCGGCTTCTCGTAGGTGGCGCGATCGGCGACCGTCTGCGGGTCGAACACCACGACATCGGCGAACATGCCCGGCTTCAGGAACCCGCGCCGGTCGAGTCCCAGGTTGGTGGCGGGCAGGCCGCTCAGCCGGTGTACGGCTTCTTCCAGCGGAATGAGCTTTTCCTCGCGCACGTACTTGCCCAGCAGCCGCACAAAGTTCCCGTAGGCGCGAGGATGCGGATTGGACTTCAGAAACACGCCTTCGGGCGCGGTGGAGCCTTCATCCGAACCGAACGAAACCCACGGCAAACGTATCTGCTTGCGCACGTTGTCTTCGGACATGAGGAAGTACACCGTGTCCACACGCGACTGGTCCTCGACCACCAGGTCCATCATGACTTCGACCGGGTCCTTGCCGTGCATCTTCGCCACTTCCGCGAGCGACTTGCCGGTGAGCGGCTTCAGCTTGTCGTTCTTGAAGCCCACCAGCAGGATGCGCTCCGGCGAACCCGCCGCGAGATAAAGGTTCTCCCACTGGTCGCTGGGTGTGCGGATCTCTTCCGCAATCTTCTTGCGCAACTCGGGATCCTGCAGGCGCTTGAACCAGGCCTCGTTGCCGCCGGACTGAGCCCACGGCGGCATGGCGGCGTTCAGGCCGGTGGCGCCCGCGGTGTAGGTGTACATGTCGGCGGTGATCTTCAAGCCGTCGGCGCGGGCACGGTTCACCATGGCGATGACCTGATCCATCTTCGGCCAGTTCTTCTCGCCGCCCGCCTTCAGGTGATAGATCTCGGCGGGCAGCCCGGCTTCCCGGCTGATGCGGATCAGCTCCTCCACCGCCTCGATCAGCCGGTTGCCTTCGCTGCGCATGTGCGAGATGTACTTGCCCTTATATTGCGCGGCAACTTTGCACAACTCGATCAGCTCTTCCGTCGAAGCGTAGAACGCGGGCGCGTAGATGAGCGACGACCCGATGCCCAGCGCGCCGTCTTCCATCTCGCGCCGCACCAGCTCGCGCATCTGATCGAGCTGCTGAGGCGTGGGCTTCTTGTCCTCCAGGCCGATGACGTATTCGCGAATGGTGGTGGCTCCCACGTAGGAAGCTACGTTCTGCGCCACGCCTTTCTTCTCCAGGTAGCGTAGGTAATCGCCCAGGGTGGTCCACACAATG
>DATIGQ010000117.1 GCA_035454605.1 Terriglobales bacterium | reverse complement strand
CTGGGTCCGCCCACCCTGCGGGCCACGCCCGCCAGCGGCGGAACTCAGATGTACACCACGCCGCCGATCACTCCGGCCCACATGTCTCGACCGGGAAGGACCACGCCCCCACCGGCCGCGCCCGTTGCGCCCGCGGCGCCCGCAGCCAAAGCAGCGACGTCGAACACGGCGAAGATTGCGGCGGGCGTTGCTGTGGTGGTGATCGTCATTGGCTTGGCCGCCGTCGGACTACGCCATTCGGGGAGCGAATCCACCGAAGGAACGCAGCCGATGACGCAGGTCCCGGCCAACCCGGCGGCCCAATCGCCGACTACTTCGCCGCCGAATCCTTCCGCAGCGAGCGACGCCATGCAGGCGCCCAGTTCGGCGCAGGAGTTCGATGGAACAGCCGACCCACAAGCGCCGGGCCTGAGCGAAACCGAGCGGCAGCTACGGCAGCAGAAGCAGGTGCACGCCATGCTGGCGCGCGCCAAGCGCGAAGCGCAGTCGGGTAATTACGAGGAGGCCATTCGAATCCTGGAGCGCGCCGAGCGCATCGACCCCGACGACCCGGCGGTGCAGGAAGCGCTGCGGCGGGTGCGGCGGGCGTGGCAGACGGAGCAGGAAGTGCTGCGGAGACGGAAATGAAAAGAAGGTTGATCCGGAGTCTGGTTCTGGCGACCATCATCCTGGTCGGCGCGCACGGGTCTGCCCAGGAGGAGGAACCCCGCCCCAAACGTCCCAATCCTGTGGTGCGCTTTCCGGTGGCGCACCTTCACGGAGCCACGAACTGTTACGGCTATCTGTACTTCTCGCGTGACCGGGTGCGCTATCAGGCGGTCCGGCCGGCGGCGGTGAAGCACAGCTTCACTTCGGCGCGGGCCGAGATCACGGAAGCCAAAGAGTCGCCTTCGGAGACCCTGACCCTGGTCTTCCGCAACGGCAAGTCGCAGGAATTCGCGGTTCTGCCGGCTGCGAAGGTGGTCCTGGGCCGGCACCAGCCGACGGACGTGGTTCCCGTCCACAGCATCGCCCTGGCGGCGGGGGACTTCGAGAAGGTGATGGCCATGGGCGACAAGCCCGGCGAGGTGAAATCGCCCGGAACCACGCAAAAGATCGTCACCGACCCGGGTGGGGTGGAAGTCGTCATCGATGGGGTGCCCTGGGGAACGACGGATCTCGACAGCGGGGAGATCGTGCTGCGCGGCATACCTTTCGGGAATCGCGAATTCGTGCTGCGCCGCCGGGGATACAAGCCCATGTCGTGGCCCGCTCGCTACGAGCATGAGCAGACGGGTGAGATCTTCGCGCCACTCACCGCGGTGGAAAAAACTGCCGCGGGGCTCAGCCTGCAGGATGTGCTCGACCTTCTGGAAGGAGGAGTTTCGCCGCGGCGCGTCGCCCAATTGGTGGAGAAGCACGGCGTGACTTTCTCGCTGACGCCGGACCGGGAGCAGACGCTGCGCGGCGCGGGAGGCGTGGATGAGTTGATCGAAGCCATCGCCAAGGCAAGGAAGTAACCGTTTCTCGCTTCTCGTTTCTCGTTTGTGGAAGGGCGACGCGTACATGGCTTTAGTAGAAGTCCATGACCTGGCGAAAGTCTTCCCGCTGGAGGAATCGGCGTTCGGCGGCGGGGCGCGGCGACAGGTGCGCGCCGTGGACGGCGTCTCTTTCTCCATCGAGCGGGGCGAGACGCTCGGGCTGGTGGGCGAGTCCGGCTGTGGCAAGAGCACCCTGGGCCGGTTGATCCTGCGGCTCATCGAACCCACGGCGGGGCGCGTTCACTTCGACGGGCATGACGTGCTGGCTGCAGGCGGTAGTGAGTTGCGCCGCCTGCGGCGCGACATGCAGATCGTTTTTCAGGACCCCTTCGGCTCGCTCAACCCGCGCATGACCGTGGAGGCGATCCTGGCGGAACCGCTGATCATTCACCGCCGGGCGCTGGAGCGCGACGGCGACTTGAGCGGCGCAACCGGCGAGGCCCGGCGGCGGCGCGTGGCCGAGCTGTTGCGCGCCGTCGGCCTGGATGACTCGGCCCGCGGACGGCATCCGCATGAGTTCTCGGGCGGACAGCGGCAACGCATCGGGATCGCGCGCGCCCTGGCCCTGCGGCCGCGTTTCCTGGTGGCGGATGAGCCGGTCAGCTCGCTCGACGTCAGCGTGGGAGCGCAAATCGTCAACCTGCTGGCCCGGCTGCAACGCGAGTTCGGCCTTACCTATCTCTTTATTTCGCACGCCATCCCCGTCGTGCGCTACCTGGCGACGCGGATCGCGGTGATGCATCGAGGGAAAATCGTGGAGACGGGCGAGACCGAGCGGATCACCGCCAGCCCGGCGCATTCCTATACCCGCTCTCTGCTCGAAGCAACACCGGAAGTTGAGGTGGCGGGCAGCGTGTGAGCCCGTTGTCACCGGCTACCTGCGGGTTTAGAATCGCGCGCGGAATTTTCGTTGGTTCCAGGAGGCACCATGAGTACGGCCGCGGTGGTTCCCGAGGCTCAGCCGCCGGCGAAGCTCTCCGCCATGGGCCGGATCATCAACACCTTCATCGCCCCCAGCGAGACCTTTAGGGACCTGAAGCACCACGCGACATGGACCACATGGATCGCGCCCTGGGTGCTCACGGCCATCCTGTCATGGATATTCGTGGCGGTCATGGCACAGAAGATCGGTTTCGAGCAAGTGTCGGAGAACCAAATCAAGATGGCGGGGAAGCGGGCCGAGCAGTTGGAGAAGCTGCCGCCGGAGCAGCGCGCGCGCCAGATGGCGCTCTCGGTCACCATCACCAAGGTGATCTCGTTCGCTGTCCCCTTTTTCGGCTTGATCTTCTTTGTGGTTGTGGCCGCTGTCCTGATGGCGACCTTCAACTTTGGCGTGGGGGCGGAAGTTCCCTTCAAGGTGGCCCTGGCGGTGGTTTTCCATGCGGGGCTGCCGGGAATCGCGCACAGTCTGCTCGGGATCATCTCCATGTTGGCGGGCGTGGATCCGGAGGGCTTCATCGTCCAGAACCCGGTGGCCACCAATCCGGCGTACTTCATGAACCCGGCCGAGTCGCCGGTGCTGTACTCGCTGGCCAGCTCGCTGGACGTGGTGATCATCTGGATGCTGGTGCTCACGGGCATCGGGTTTTCCTGCGTCAGCAAGATGAACAGGGGGACCACCCTGGGCGTAGTCTTCGGGTGGTACATCCTGGTGACGCTGGTGCGAGCGGGCTTCGCGGCCCTTTTCCGTTAAGGCCGTTGGAACGCCCCAGGCGGCCGTTTACCCCCTAAATCCCGCCGAACAAAGCTGTTAGTTTCAGCGTCGGGACCGGGGTTATGTTCTAATTACCCATTCGCGAATGCCGACGACGGCTCTCAAAATCAAGCGCCAGGCGCTGCGCGCGCACCGCCTTTCGCGCGAAGTGGGGATGATCCTCAAGGGACTGGTTTCGACAGACCATCCCGTGCTCGCCCATGTGATCCCCATGCGGCGCTGCAACCTGTCCTGCGCCTACTGCAACGAGTACGATGCGGTCTCGAAGCCGGTGCCGCTGGAGGTGATCCACCGGCGCATCGACAAGCTGGCGGAACTGGGCACTTCCATCACCTGCATCTCGGGTGGCGAGCCGCTACTGCACCCCGAACTGGATGACATCCTGCGGCGCATCCGTCATCACGGCATGATCGCGGGGCTGATCACCAACGGGTATCTGCTCACCGAGGAGCGCATCGCGCGGCTGAACCGCGCCGGCCTGGAGCACCTGCAGATCTCCATCGACAACGTCAACCCCGACGACGTATCCAAGAAGAGCCTGAAGGTGCTGGACAAGAAACTGCAGCTCCTGGCGGAATATGCCGAGTTCCACGTCAACATCAATTCGGTGGTGGGGGGCGGCATCCGCAACCCGAATGACGCCCTGGTCATCGCGCGGCGCGCCTTGGAGCTGGGATTGACCTCCACCGTGGGCATCATTCACGACCACGACGGGCAGTTGCAGCCGCTTACGGAAGACGAGCGCAAGGCGTATTCGACCATCATGGGGTGGGGCAAGGCCAGCTACGCGCGCTTCAATCAGTTCCAGCGGAACCTGGCGCTGGGACGGCCGAACGATTGGCGCTGCCGGGCCGGTGCACGCTATCTCTACGTGGCCGAGGACGGCCTGGTGCACTACTGTTCGCAACAGCGCGGCTATCCGGCCAAGCCGTTGGAGGAGTACACGCTGGAGGATATCCGGCGTGAGTACCGGACGGAGAAATCCTGCGCGCCGCAGTGCACCGTGGCTTGCGTCCACCAGGTGTCGTATCTGGACTTCTTCCGCGCCCCACAACGCAAGACGTTCCCGCCACCCGCCGGAGCAGGTTCGCCGCAACTGGTACAGATCGAGTAGGTTCCCTCCTAGTTTCCTGCTGCGCCCGCAGCCGCCTTCTCCTGGTCCGCCAGCATCTTGTCCAGGTCCGCGCGGCGCAGGTAGTTTCCCGCGACGACTACGCCGGAGATTCGGCGCGTGTTGCGGATGTCCTCGAGTGGGTTGGCGTCCAGCACGACCAGGTCGGCTCGCTTCCCGGCCGCCACCGTACCGGTGTCGTTGTGCCGCCCCAGGAAGCGAGCGGCGTGCACGGTCGCCGCCCGCAAGGCGTCCGCCGGCGAGAGGCCGGAGCGGACCAACAGTTCCAGCTCCTGATGGAGGCTGAAGCCGGGAATCACAAAGGCGTCGAAGTTGTCCGTTCCGGCCAGCAGCGTGACTCGGGCGCGGTGGAGCCGGCCGGTAAGTCTCTCCGCCATCTCGGCCATTCTCTGGTTGAGCGCAAAAGTCTCGTCAGGCGCGCTCTCCAAAAAGCTCCGGCGCGCGGTGGTCCAGCGTTCACGGAGCTTCGTGGGCACATACTGCATGGGCAGCTCGCCGATCGTGTCGGCGCGCGAGGCCGGGCGGATGGAAACGGACCAGATGAGCGTGGGAACGACCACGGTGCGATTGTGTGCCAGTCGCGCCACCACGCGGTCGCACTTCGCCTCACTGTAGCTGGAGACCAGGTCCGCCTGCAGCGCCCGGGTGCGGGCGCGGGCTTCTTCCGGTTTGAGGTCCGGCGCTCGCAAGGCCAGCAAGTCGCGCCGCAGTTCTTCTTCACGTCCGGAACAGGCCAGCAGGATGGCGGCATCGCCAGGCAGGGCCGGCGACAGGTGCTCGATGCTCTTCTGGCGGGCGTCGCTGGCTTCCACGGCGCTCACCGACTCGGGTACGTGCCCGGCAAAGGCGATGCCGATGCGCTTGGCTTCGTCGGCCATCGCGCGGTAGGCCTCAGGGCTGAGTCCGGCCTGCACCTTGATGAAGTCCGCGCCGCGGGCCTCCAGGTCACGCACAGCGGCGCGCGCCTCAGCCGCGTCAGCGACCGGCAGGAAGTTCGAGTCGGGTTCGGGCTGGGGTCCGTCGACGAACGGCCCCGGCGATACGATGGTGGGGCCGAGCACGCGTCCGGCGGCAATTTCTTCGCGCATGTGCCGGATGCGGTCGAAGTCGCCGCCCATGTCACGCACGCCCACTACACCGTAAGCGAGATACAAGGGGAGCAGCGACTCCGCTTCCGAGCGGATGGCGGTGTGCACATGCATGTCCCAGAGGCCAGGAATCAGGTACTTGCCGTCCGCGTTGACCACCTGCACATTACGGCTGGCCTGGATGAGCGCGCGCTTGGCGATGGCCTCGATGCGGCCGTCGCGGATGAACACGTTCAAGCGCGGCTCGACGGAGCCGCTGGTCACGTCGACCACGTTGACGTTGGTCAGTACCAGCAGAGGTGGCGGCTTTCTTACCTTCTTCTGCGCGGCCAGCACGATGGGCAGGAACAGGAGCACCAGGATGAGCAGAGGCCGCCGCATGGAAAGATGGTCAAAGTACCGGTGCGTCGAGGCCGATGTCAAACCGCCAAAGGACTCGGAGCCTCAGGGGCTTCCCTATCCACGAAGCCATCGGGCGCAACCCCTTCAAAGTCATCTTTAGATATTTCTGCTGGAATCCCCGCGAGCAATTCGGCCACTTGCGGTACCAGTTCGGGACGTAACCGCTTGACTGATCCGTCAGGCACGAACTCTTCCAGTAGTCCACCAACACTGTTAAACACGGTGTTACTGCCGACGTACGTCGTGTCGTATTTCTTCAGCAGCTTTCCGAAGCCTTTTCGCGGCCGGCCGATTGCGATCCATTCGCAATCCGGAACGAGCATGTGTACACCCATTGCCCACGTGATGAGCCTTCCGACATCGTGAGACTTTCTCTTTCGAACCAGCATGATCTTGGGAACGAACACATCTTCCGACTCCAGCTCAATGTCCCACTCATGCTTCCTTCGCATGTACCTCCAGAAGGCCAGTGACTTATCTTCGGACATGTAGAGTCGCTGTTCAGAGAGCTCCGGATCTCCACTGAGCACCCCGAGTGCTTCAGCGTTACTGGATTTCCATGTCTCAATGAGTTGGGTGGCTTGGGGTACTTTCGGAGTACCTTCTGATTCGGGGTCCTGCGGATCGACAACAAACAAGGAAAATTGTGATGCAAGGCCCTCGATGATAGGCATGGCCTCGTAGGCGAAGAAAGAGGGTCGATTATAGTTAAGGTTGAAAGCCAGTCCCAGGTCGAAGTAGCCCGTCGGAACAGATGATTCGCCAGACTCTCGCTCCGATGCCGGGGTGTAGTCCAGACTGAAGTAGACGCCGGTGTCTTCGTTTTGATACCAGAGCTGAGTCTCGGCAGGCCTCTGGAAACGGTGCTGATGCATCGCCCACGAGGCAACTCCCTCAAAGTTCAGGTCCAATGTCTCGCGGCGGCAAAAGAAAAGGTCGTAGCTCACGGCTCAGTCCAGCTTCTTCAAGTACGCGTGTTTCTTCTCTTCCGGCAGGAACGATGCCCGGAAAGAGTTGGCGGCAAGCCGGCGCAGTTCGCCGTCGGTGAATCCGAATGCTTCCTGCGCGAGCTGGTATTCGCGGGCGAGCGAAGTGTGAAACATGGCCGGGTCGTCGGAGTTCAGCGTGATCAGCAGGCCGCGGTCGAAGTATTGGCGCACGGGATGCATCTCCAGCGCCTTGAGGCAGCCGGTGCGCAGGTTGCTGGTGACGCACACTTCGATCGGCACCTGGTCGCGGGCCAGGCGCGCGACCAGTTCCGGGTCGTGCCAGGCGTTCAGGCCATGGCCGATGCGCTCCGCGCCCAGGCAATCCAGCGCCCCCAGCACGGACTCCGGCCCGGCGGCCTCGCCGGCATGCGCGGTGCGCCGCAGGCCGTGCGCCGCGGCAAACTCGTAAACCTCACGGAAGATTTCCGGCGCAGCCTGGCGCTCATCGCCGCCCATCCCGATGCCGATGACGTTGCGGCCCCGCAGTTCGACCGCCTTTTCCGCCACCCTCATGCCCGCTTCCGGACCCCATTGACGCACGAAGTCGAGGATCCAATAGAGGGAGACGCCGAATTCACGCGCGCCGGCTTCACGTCCACGCTCCAGCCCGTCGAAGACCGCGTCGAAATCCATTTCCCGGCGCAGGCACACGCCGACGCTGACATAGACCTCGGCATGCACCACGTTCTCCGCCCGCAGGCGTTCCATCAGGCGGTAGGTGATCAGCTCGTAGTCCGCGGGCTCCAACAGACGGTCGGAGACTGCCTTGAATGCCATCAGGAAGCCGTAGAAGTCCTGGTATTCGTAGAGGCGGGCGACGGCCGCCAGATCGAGCGGCTCGGCATCATGCCGGCGGCTGAGTTCGACCAGCGTTGCCGGCTCGACCGCACCTTCCAGGTGCAGGTGGAGCTCCGCCTTGGGCAAGGCGAGGATGTACTCTGAGGGTGGCGAGGCGGTCGTCGGCACGAGCGCAAGATTCTACCTGACGCCGCAGTCCAGGTGGCTCGCGAATTCGGCGAAAACTCAGCGGGCAGCCTCGACGGCCCCGAGCCCGGCAGCCGACTACCTAGACGGTTGAACTCGGTGCAGTCTGCAGCCGAGCCGCAGCCGGCGCTTCACTCAGTTCGTTGCGCGCCGCCAGCCCGCGATAAATCTGGTAGAGCGCAAAGGCGTGGAAACCGATCCCCAGAAAGTCCATGGCCAGCAAGAACAGCAGACCGTCGAGGGCGTAGAGCACCATACCCACGACGAATGCCCAGGTCTGCATCTTGCGGGCGCACACGCCAAACAGCACAAACACGCCCACGACGAACAAGTCCACTACCACGGCAGCGACCGTACCCACGGCGCCCGTGCCTTGGGCAATCGCGTCCACCAATTGGGTGATGCCCAAGCCGATGATGAATCCCCACTGGGCTCCGGTCAGCCCAACGATGGTGTTGATCAGCGAAAGCCCGCCGATCCAAAAGAACCAGTTCGCGCCGGACTTGAACTGGTTTTCAGTCCTCAGTCTCTGTTCCACCGCGACCTCCTTTGATAACGACGACTGCTGCCGCCAGCGGCAGCCATCCTCCTGGCGGTCGCAAGCCAATTGCCAAAGACAACCTGATTGGGAATCAATAAGTTAGCTTGGTCAGCAGCGGCGGGAACACAACTTCAGTCTGAGATTGAGACAGGATACGAGGTACGGTTGGGCCTATTTCAGCCTGGCGAACTCGCTGTGCCGCCGGCTGTACACGATGTAAATCACCAGGCCGATGGCCAGCCAGATGAAAAACCGGATCCAGTTCATGATGGGCAGCCCGGCCATCAGCAGCAGGCAGCAGAGGATGGTCATGATGGGCGCAAACGGCCCTCCGGGAGCGCGAAAGCCACGCGGGCGGTCGGGATCGCGGTAGCGCAGCACCAGCACTCCGATGGCTACCAGCACGAAGGCGAAGAGCGTGCCGATGTTCGACAGGTCGGCGAGGGTGCCGATGTCCAGCAGTCCTCCGGGAATGCCGACCACCAGTCCTGCCACCCAGGTGGAGACGTGTGGCGTGCGGTACTTGGCGTGCACTTTGCCGAAGGCCTTGGGCAGCAGGCCGTCGCGTGACATGGCGAACCACACCCGCGCCTGGCCCAGCTGGAAGACCAGGAGCGACGAGAGCATGCCCATCATGGCGCCGAACAGCACAACGGTGCGCACCCAGGGCAGGTTCAATCGCTTCAATTCGTTCACCACCGGGGCGGCGTTGCCCAGCGTTTCCCAGTGCGCGATGCCGGTGAGCACCACGGCCACACCCAGATAGAGCACGGTACAGATCACCAGTGTGGCGATGATGCCGATGGGCAGGTCGCGCTTGGGATTACGCGTCTCCTCGGCCGCCGTCGAGACCGAATCGAAGCCGATGTAGGTGAAGAAGATGATGGCGCCGCCGGTGAGCACTCCCGGCCATCCATTGGGCGCGAAGGGCGTGTAGTTTTCGGAACTCACGAAGCGCGCGGTGAAGCCCACGAACACCAGGATGGCCATGATCTTCAGGGCCACCATCACGTTGTTGGTTTCCGACGACTCGCGGATGCCGCGCACCAGCACCATGGTCAGCACCATCAGCGTGAGGAACACGGGAATGTTGAAACCGAAGTGCCAGCCGGGGTCAAAGTGCTCACTGCCCGAGGGCAGGTAGGCAGGGTAGGTCCAGCGCGGCGAGAAGTGGACGCCCACCAGGTCCCCAAGGTTCACCAGGTGCTCGGAAAAGCCCACGCCCACAGCCATGTTGCTGACGGCGTATTCCAGGATCAGGTCCCAGCCGATGATCCAGGCCACCAGTTCGCCCATGGTGGCGTAGGTGTAGGTGTAGGCGCTGCCGGCGATGGGGATCATGGAGGCCAGTTCGGCGTAGCACAGCGCGGCGAACGCGCAGACCACGCCGACCAGCAGGAAGGAGAGCGCAATGGCCGGCCCGGCGCCGGGACGGCCGAAGGTGGGCGAGCCGTAGATCAGGTACTCGAGCAGCGGCGCGTGCAGCACCGACTGCGCCTCGAACTTCTGGCCGGCTATGGCGGTGCCGATGACGGTGAAGATGCCGGTACCGATCACCGCCCCGATGCCCAGCGAGGCCAGGGCCACGGGACCCAGCGTGCGCTTCAGCCGGGTCTCAGGCCGCTCGGCATCCGCCAGCAGCTTGTCAATGGACTTCTTGGCGAAGTATTGGCTGGCCAGAAGGAGTGGCTCCTTGAGATTGAATCATTGAATCATCGGATCATTGAATCATTGCAACCCGACACAACCGCGGCCCAATGACCCGATGATCCGATGACCCGATCACCCGATGCGCGTCAGCGCTTCGAAGTGCCGCGCACCATCTTCTTGACCTTGCGCTTCTTCGAACCCCGGTCGTAATCGCGCTTGGGCTTGGGATGCTCCGCCTTGCGCTTCTTGCGAGCGTCCCGCTTCTTCTTTTTGCGCTCTTCCTTCGACAGTGCCTTGGTATTCATGAGTCCTTTGTGCTGGGTGCGTGGGTCTCAGGCCTTGGTAAGCTGCGCGAACTTCTCCACCAGCTTCTTCAGGCCAAAGCCGGGGAATTGTACCGTAATCTTGGCGTCCTCGCCTTCTCCTTCGCGCTTGTAGACCGTGCCCTCGCCGTACTTGGGATGACGCACGCGCTGTCCCGGGCGGAAGCCGCGCTTGCCGGTGGGCTCGGCAGCGAGCTTCGTCCCCTCCTTCGGCAGCGTGAATTTTCTGCCGCGCGAAGCGAAGAACTCGGCGATGTTCTCGATGGAGTTGTAGGTGGGCCCGGAGTAAGCCGGCGGCCGTGGACGACGGCTGCGCCGCGGCGAGTCCCAGTCCTCCGCGACCTCCTGCGAATAGGCGTAGTCGTATTGCGCTTCGGATGGGCGCCGCTCGCCCCGGCTGCGGGCCGGCGAACCCAGGTCTTCCAGCAGCTTGGGCGGCACTTCGTCCAGGAAGCGCGACGGCAGGCTGGCCTCGGGCAATTCGGTGCCGTAGCGGCGGCGATACAGCGCCCGCGTCAGAATGAGCCGGTCCATGGCGCGCGTCATACCCACGTAACAGAGGCGTCGCTCTTCTTCGAGCTGGTCGGGATCGAGCAGCGTGCGCGAGTGCGGGAACAGCCCTTCCTCCATGCCGATGAGAAAGACCAGTGCGAACTCCAGCCCCTTGGCCGAGTGCAGCGTCATCAGCGTCACGCGGCCCCGGGGATCGTAGGTATCGGTGTCGCTGACCAGCGCGGCGTGGTCCAGGAATTCGCCCAGGGTCTCGCCGCGATCGCGCGAGTCCATGGCGGCGTTCACCAATTCGCGCAGGTTCTCCACGCGTGAGAACGCTTCCGGCGTGCCCTCTTCTTCCAGTTGCTTGATGTACGCCGTCTGGTCGATCAGGAACTTCAACAGGTCGGCAACGGAAGCCGCTGTCGAATTTTCCTGTGTCTCCGTGTCTCCGTCGTTTCCCTTGCCTTCGAACATCACCCGCCCCTGCTCGATCAGCTTGCGGAAAGCGGCCAGCGCGCTGAGCGCGCGCGGCGGCAGCAGGCGTTGCTCGATGGCTTCCCCGACGGCGTCCCACAGCGCCATGCCGGTCTCGAGCGCCAGCCGCTCCAAGGTCTCGACCGTGGTCTTGCCGATGCCGCGCGGCGGCGTGTTGATCACCCGCAGCAGCGCCACCGAATCGCTGAGGTTATGAATGAGCTTGAGATAGGCGACGAGGTCCTTGATCTCGGCGCGCTCGTAGAAGGAAAAACCGCCCACCACCTGGTAGGCGATCTGGTAGCGGCGCATGGCTTCTTCCAGCAACCGCGACTGCGAGTTGGTGCGGTAGAGGACCGCCGCGCGCGGCTCGCCATCCCCGCTCGTGGCTGCCTCTTGCAGGTATCGCGCCATGCAGTCGGCGACGAACAGCGCTTCATTCTCGCCGTCGGGGGCTTCGTAGAAGCCCAGGCGCGCGCCGCCCTGCCGCGCCGTCCACAGCGTCTTGCCCTTGCGCTTGACGTTGTTGGCCACGACGGCCGAGGCCGCGTCCAGAATGTTCTCGGTCGAGCGATAGTTCTGTTCCAAACGGATGACCCTGGCTTCAGGAAAATCGTCCTCGAACTCCAGGATGTTGCGAATGTCGGCGCCGCGCCAGGAATAGATGGACTGGTCTTCGTCGCCGACGACGCAGACGTTGTGGTGAGCCGTGGCCAGCAAGCGCATCAGCAGATACTGGGGGCGGTTGGTGTCCTGATATTCGTCGATCAGCAGGTAGCGGAAGCGACGGTGGTACTGCGCCAGCACTTCCGGACGCTCGCGCAGCAGCCGCTCGGCCACCAGCAGCAGATCGTCGAAATCGAGCGCGTTGGCCTTCTTCAATTCCTTCTGATAGACGTCGTAGAGTTGGGCGGTGCGCTCGGCGCGCGGGTCGGACGAACCCAGGAACACATCCTGCGGGTCGCGCATGTGGTTCTTCGCCCAGGAGATGCGCGCCAGCACGCCGCGCGGCGGCATCTGCTTGGCATCGAGGCCCAGGCGCTTCATGGCCGCCTTCAGCACCGATTCCTGGTCGTCTTCGTCATAGATGACGAAGTCTTTGCGATAACCCTCGCCCAAGGCTTCGATGTCGCGGCGCAATACGCGCACGCAGAACGAGTGGAAGGTGGAGATCAGCGGCCGGGCCAGGGTGTGCCCGCCCACCAGTTGCTCCACGCGTGCCGCCATCTCGGCCGCCGCCTTGTTGGTGAAGGTGACGGCCAGGATGGAGTCGGCGGCTACGCCCAGGTTCTCGATCAGGTGCGCAATGCGATAGGTGATGACGCGCGTCTTGCCGCTGCCCGCGCCCGCCAGGATCAACAGCGGCCCCTCGGTGGCTTCCACAGCCTCGCGCTGGCGCGGGTTCAGGTCGTCGAGCAGCGCCACGCTACGGCTTCCTTACCGCCGGCCCGCGGCGCGTGGAGACCATGGGGCCCGGCTCGGAGCCGGCGGTTTCTCGCCGTGCCTTGCATTCCGCGCACGGGCAAACGTCCCGCAGGTACTCCCAGGAATAGATGCCGTGCTGATGGCCGTCGTGGAAGGTGAAGCGGATGGCGTATCGCCCCACCGGCTCGGCGTGCTCGGCGCGCGGCGCTTCGCGGAACATGGGCAGCGCTCCCCGCGCCGGTTTGGGCGGTTCGCCGGGCTCGCGACCGGCGCGCGAGCGCTCATCGTCGCAGGTTGCGCAGGGGCAGGCGTCGCGCAAGTAGGGAAAGGTATAGCTGGAGCGGTGGCCGTCCTGCCACTCGATCTCCATGCCGGTGCCCGCCGTAAGGTTCACCTGGACTTTCTTCGGCTGGATGAGGGCGGGCATGACCTCAGTATCGCATAGCGTGCGGACAGAAAAAGGCGAGGGTGAACTCATTACTTCATTGAAGATGGCCACGCCGCAGCCCTAGGCCGTCCATGAATCAACGAACCGATCGTCAATCTCTCGGCGCATCTGCGGCTCTGTGGGTGCTTTTGGCTTGCTTCCGCCAGCGCAGCAACATCATCCCCAGCATCACCAGGCCGGTGACCAGCGCGAATACCATCGCCGAGCCGACGTAAAAGTAAAGCTGCGGGCTCGCCCCCACCTCTTGCGCTTGTTTGGTATCCGTGACCGACATAAAGATCAGCCCGATGGCGTACAGGATCACCGCGATCAATCCCGCCGCCATGCTCCAACCGATGGTCTTGAGGAAGCTCTCTCGCGCCGGGTCCATGTCTTGGGAAGATAGCGCGGAATCTGCTAAAATCAATACTTTGTTGGGCCAGTCCTGATCTC
Organism: Terriglobales bacterium; assembly: GCA_035454605.1. Classification (NCBI taxonomy): domain Bacteria; kingdom Pseudomonadati; phylum Acidobacteriota; class Terriglobia; order Terriglobales; species Terriglobales bacterium. The sequence continues at coordinate 5,327 of DATIGQ010000117.1, read as the reverse complement.
TCCTGGAGTGCTCCATGGCAAGGGTTTGCGACCTGTGCGGCAAAGGGCCGCGCTTCGGCAACAACATCAGCCACGCCCACAACGTGACCAAGCGGCGCTGGAACGTCAACCTGCGCCCGGTCCATGCGCGCGTGAAGGGCGCGACCCGGCGTCTGCGCGTTTGCACCGCCTGCCTGCGCAGCGGCAAGGTCGTCAAGGCCTAGCGATTCCCGCAGCAGAAAAGCCTCCTGATGCGGAGGCTTTTTCTACGCCTGCTCGAAGGACGAAAGAGCCTTCACAAGCTTCCAGAAGTTCCGCCGGTTCGCAGATAGATGGAGCCGTCGCCGCTGCGCAGGCGCAGCGGAGGTCCACCGCCATTCAATCGGCCGCGCAAATCGTGGCCGCCCCAGCGCCCGGCGATGGTGATGGGCAGGTCCGTGTCCACATGACCGTCTCCGGTATGAATCTCCACATCGGCGGCCAAGTCCTTGGGGACCACGAGCTCCATACTGCCGTCGGCCGTGGTCAGGCTCCAGCCCGCGGCCAGCTTTGAGCCGGCGAGAGCGGTGGCTTCCACCCGTCCATCACCGCTGCGGACTTCGAGGATGTCGAAGCGGCCGCGGACCCGCACGTGACCGTCGCCGGTGTGGATGCGCACGTTGCCGTCCACATCGTCGGCCTCCACATGCCCATCACTGGTGTCGAGCCGCAAATCGCCGCGGATGCCCTCCAGCTCGATGCTGCCGTCGGCGGTGTGCAGGTCGAGATTCGCATCACGCGGCACTTGAACCCAGATGTCCACGCGCTTCGGCCGGTCGATTCCGAAGCTGAAGTGCACTCGGTGGGGAAAGTGCAGGAACACCTCCACCCGGTCCCCGTTCTGACGCTCCTCCACACGAAGGCCGCCCTCACCGATCGTCCAGTTGCGGGTTTCCACCCGAACCGCGATCTCCCTGTGTTCAGAGCGGCTGACATGCAGATTGCCGTCGCCGGTTTCCATGCGAAGTTCCGGCGTGCCACTCACCGCATAGGTCTTGGTCCATTGGTCGGCCTGCGCGCTGGTCGCAGCCACGAGCAGGGCGAGAAGGCACAGCCCCTGCGCTGTCATGGGTCTCATCGGACACCCCCCTACAAGGCGGACTCTTCCCTGGCCTGTAGATACGAAGGAATAGACGTGACAGTTCCCGGGTGGTTATGGCGCCCGGAGGGGATTTCACGCCTCGGCGATGGCGTCGATCTCCACCAGCACGTCCTTGGGCAGTTTGGAGCATTCGACGGTGGCGCGCGCCGGCGGCTCCAGATCGAACGCCCGCGCATAGACCTCGTTCATGGACGCGAAATCCTCCATGTTCTTGATGAACACGGTGGTCTTCACCACCTGTTCCATGCTGCTGCCCGCGGCCTCCAGGATGGCGGCCAGGTTCTTGAGCACGCGCTCGGTCTGCGCCCGTATATCGCCCGCAATCACGGTGCCGGTGGCCGGATCGATGGCGATCTGTCCGGAGACAAACACGAACCCGCCTGCCTTGATGCCCTGCGAGTAGGGCCCGATGGCCCGGGGTGCATCGCTGGTGGAAACCGTGACTTTCATGGGCAAAGCTCCTTTGAGAGTGACAAAGAATTGACGATTGAATCATTTCTTCACTGAGGATTGCCACTATCAATCTTCAATGAACCAATCCATCGTCAATTCAGCAATTCTTCAATTCGAATATTGGTCAATCCATCCGTGTTGATCCGCGTTCATCCGCGGCAAATCACAGCTTCTGCACCCGCTGCACGTCTCTTATGCCGGCCACCTGGCGCAGGGCTGTGATCAGGTGCTCCAGGTGCTTGAGGTCGTCGATATCGAGCACGATATCGATGGTGGCCTGGCTGTTGGCGGCACGGGCTTCGATGTTGCGGATGTTGGTGTTCTCGTCGCTGATGATGGCGGTGATCTGCTTCAGCATGCCGGGGCGGTCATCGCAGAAGACGGTGAGCTTCACCGGGTAGGCGGCGGCGCCTTCGCGCGCCCATTCCACGTCGATCCGCCGTTCCGGCTCGTAGAGCAGGTTGGTCACGTTGGGACAGCTCCGCGCATGCACAGCCACCCCTTTGCCGCGGGTGACGTAGCCCACGATCTCCTCGCCGCGGATGGGATTGCAGCAGCGGGCGCGGTACACCAGCAGGTCGCCCTGCCCCTTGACCTTGATGGCTCCGGAGTCGCCGCCGAACACCCGCCGCATGACGCTGGTGAAGGCCCCGGGCTTCTCTTCCGCCGGGGCTTCGGCGGGCTCGGCGGTGGCCGGCACCAGCCGCGCGAGGACTTGCCGAGCGGGAAACTTGCCGTATCCAATGCCCGCCAGCAGATCCTCTGGCCGGCCCAGGCCGTAATCCGAGGCCACCTGCTCGAACTGCTTCTCCTCCACTCCCTTCAGCGCGACGCGGTACTTGCGCGCTTCCTTCTCGATCAGCTTGCGTCCGATCTCGATGGCCCGCTCGCGCTGGTGCACGTTCAGCCAGTGGCGGATCTTGTTGCGCGCCCGCGACGACTTCACGAACGTGAGCCAGTCGCGACTGGGCTTGTGCCCCGCCTGAGTCAGGATTTCCACGATGTCGCCGGAGCGCAGACGCGTCCGCAGCGGCACCATGCGCCCGTTCACCCGCGCTCCCACGCAGGTGTGGCCCACTTCGGTGTGGATGGCGTAGGCGAAGTCCACCGGCGTCGCTTCGCGCGGCAGGATCACCACCTTGCCCTTGGGCGTGAAGGTGTAGACGTCTTCCGGGTAGAGGTCGAGTTTCAGCGTGGAGAGGAATTCGGCGGGGTCCTGCGCCTCTTTCTGCCACTCCACCAGTTGCCGCAGCCAGGCCAGCCGTTCTTCGTCGCGCGCCGGCACCGCCCCGTCCTTGTACTTCCAGTGAGCGGAGATGCCTTCCTCGGCCATTTTGTGCATGTCTTCGGTGCGGATCTGCACCTCGAACGGGGTGCCGTTCTCCGCGATCACGCTGGTGTGCAGCGACTGGTAAAGGTTGGGCCGCGGCATGGCGATGAAGTCCTTGATCCGTCCCTGCACCGGACGCCACAGGTTGTGGATCATGCCCAGCGCGGCGTAGCAGTCCTTCACGCTCTGCGTGATGATGCGCACCGCCAGCAGGTCATACACCTGGTCCACCGGGATGCCTTGCCGCTGCAGCTTCTGGGAAACGCTGTAGAGGCGCTTGATGCGGCTGTCCACTTTCGCCTCGATGCCGTTCTCCTTCAGCTTCTCGCGGATGACCTCCACCACTTGCTCCAGAAACTGGTCTCCCTGCTTGCGGCGCTTTTCCACCGCCCGCTTTACCTGGTCGTAAGCGATGGGATCGACGTATTGGAAGGCCAGGTCCTCGAGTTCGCCCCGCAGCTTGCCCATGCCCAGGCGGTGAGCAATAGGCGCGTAGATTTCCAGGGTCTCCCTGGCGATCTTTTCCCGGCGCTCCGGCGGCAGGTGCTCCAGGGTGCGCATGTTGTGCAGGCGGTCAGCCAGCTTGATGAGCACGACGCGGATGTCGTCCACCATCGCCAGCATCATCTTGCGCAGGTTCTCCGCCTGGCGCTCCTCGCGGTTGGCGAAGTCGATCTGGCTGATCTTGGTGACCCCTTCCACGATGTGCGCCACCTGCTCGCCGAATTCCTGCCGGATCTCGGTGGCGGTGACGGTGGTGTCTTCGATGGCGTCGTGCAGCAGCCCGGCGGCGATGGAGGTGGCGTCCAGTTTCAGGTCGGCCAGCACCGTGGCCACGGACAAGGGATGCACCAGGTAGGGCTCGCCGGATGCCCGCGACTGCCCGGTGTGCAGCTTGAGGGAGAAATCGTAGGCTTTGCGGATGATCTCGAGGTCGTCGTTGGGCCGGTAGGCGCGGACCTTCTTCAGCAGGTCGCGGAACTTCGTGACCGTCAGGACGTTGGTGGCGATCTGATGGCGCAGCGTCGCCATGCCTGATTATAGCGAGTGCCAGGCCGCTGACAGTGCCTCCAGATTCTTCTGCCCTAGGTCGAACCTGGAACCCTTGGTCCGCCCGGCCAGCTGCCGTCGGGCTCGAAAATCTGCTCAATCGCCTGACCGAACAAACGCGCAATGGCGAAGGCCAGGGGCAGGCTGGGGTCGTACTTGCCCACTTCAATGGCGTTGACCGTTTGCCGGGAAACGCCCAGGCGTTCGGCCAGCTCCGCCTGCGACCAGTCGCGCTCCGCCCGCAAGACCCGCAGCCGGTTCTTCATTGGTAGCGCCTCCGGGCAATGAATAGGCCCACGAAATAGAGGAGCGCAACCAGCGGCCAGACATGGCGATAGCCCCAATCCTCCGGAGGCAGCGTGATCACGCGCTGCAGCAGTCCCAGCGTCATCAGCAACAGGAGACCGCAGGGGAAAGCAAACGCCAGCGCCTCCAACTGAATCCGCTTCTGCATCTCGTCCAGTTGCCGCAACATTCGCACCTCAGCGAGCAGAAACAGCGCGAAAAAGGGCACCGGCGTCAGAATGACCGCCACCTTGGCGGCCACCGAGAGATCGAAGTTGCGGGTAATCAACGCGGCTCCGGAGTAAGCCACGGCAAACAGCACTTCCCACACGATGCTCCACGTCAGGTCGCGACGCGAGACACCCGCACACGCCTCAGCAAACTTTTCCATAACTTCCTCCCATCCACATCGCGAACGCGAGCCAGGCAAGCGTGGCCGTCGTCGCTGCTGCATAACCGGCGCCCAGCAGTGCAGCCCATACCATCAACTGGCCCACCTCGGCGGTTCGCTCTAAACGGATTGGCTGGTTCATGACTCCTCCCGGCTACGTTCAACGGCAAGGAAAAAGTAAACTATGCAAGTCATATTGTCAAGTATGATTTACATATAGACAAGTGTTGACGACAAAATGCGGCGGCTGAAGGTTTCTGTAACTTGCGGAAAACGCAGATGTTTCCTCCGACTTATTGCCCGCACTGGACATCCCGATTTCGCGCTAACATTCCCTAGTCTGGGGGCCGAAGCCAGTGGCCGCGAGCGCAATTACGGGCTGGAAGATCCTGGTCAGCGGAGCTTCGGGGTTCATCGGCTCCGCTCTTTGTCCCCTCCTCACGGGGGCCGGGGCCAAGGTCACGCGCCTGGTGCGAGCGCGGCCGCGTGATGACTCCGAGATTCCCTGGGACGCTGCTGGCGCGATGGCCGGCGAACGGCTCGAAGGTTTCGACGCCGTGTTGCATCTGGCCGGGGAAACCATTACCGGCCGCTGGAGCGCAGCCAAGAAGCAGCGCATCCTCGAGAGTCGCGCGCAGGGCACGCAAACGCTTGCGACCGCCCTTGCGCAATGTCAGCGCAAGCCCAGGGTGTTGGTC
>DATIGQ010000116.1 GCA_035454605.1 Terriglobales bacterium | reverse complement strand
GAGCTGGAGTTCGTCGCCGTCAACGACCTCACCGACCCCAAGACGCTGGCCCACCTGCTGAAGTACGACTCCATCCTGGGCAACCTGCCCAACGACGTGAAGGCCGGTCAGGACAGCGTGGTGGTGGACGGCAAGAGCACGCGCGTGTTCGCGGAGAAAGATCCGGCCAAGGTACCGTGGGAGCAGGTGGGGGCGCAGATCGTGGTCGAGTCCACGGGGCGCTTTACCAACGCCGACGACGCCAAGAAGCACCTGCGCGGCCCGGTGAAGAAGGTCATCATCTCAGCGCCGGCCAAGAACGAGGACATCACCGTGGTGTTGGGCGTGAACGAAACCGCCTACGACCCGGCCAAGCACCACATCATCTCCAACGCCTCCTGCACCACCAATTGCCTGGCGCCGCTGGCCAAGGTGGTGCACGACAACTTCAACATCATGAGCGGCACCATGACCACCATCCACTCCTACACCAACGACCAGGTGATTCTGGACTTCCCGCATAAAGATCTGCGGCGGGCGCGGGCGGCAGCGCTTTCCATGATCCCCACTTCGACCGGCGCGGCCAAGGCGCTGCACCTGGTGATTCCCGAGCTCAAAGGGAAACTCGACGGCTTCGCCATGCGCGTGCCTACGCCCAATGTGAGCGTGGTCGATCTGGTGGCGTTCGTGGAGAAGAAGACGACGGTCGAGGAAGTGAACGGCGCGCTCAAGAAGGCGTCGGAGGCCGGGCCGCTCAAGGGCTACCTGGGGTACGAGGAGGCCGAACTGGTCTCCATGGATTATCGCGGCGACCAGCGCTCCTCCATCGTGGACGCCGCCATGACCCGCGTGGTGGGCGGCAACTGCGTCAAGGTCATCTCCTGGTACGACAACGAGTGGGGCTATTCGTGCCGGGTGAGAGACCTCATTCATTACTTGGCGGGGAAGGGATTGTGAGAATTGAATCAGTGAATCAGTAAATCATTGAATCAATGGCAAACGAAGTACGCTCGATGGGCGCCTATATAGGTGCCTTGGCTGTTGCAGATGCGCTTCGGAAACGAACCAAGGACTTCGCGATCCGAATCGTGAAGCTGTCGCTCGCGCTGCCCAAGACCGATGCCGCGAGAACGCTGGGCCGACAGGTCTTGCGGTCTGGCACTTCTGTCGCGGCTAACTATCGGGCGGCGTGCCGGGCACGATCTCGAGCCGAGTTCGTCTCACGCATGGCGGTCGTGGTGGAAGAAGCCGACGAAACTGTGTTCTGGCTGGAAATGCTGATCGATACCAGAATCGTCCCGCTGAAGCGGCTCCAGCCTCTGATTCAGGAAGCTAACGAGCTGTTAGCTGTCTGCGCTGCCTCTCATCGGACTGCGAAACAGCGCTTGGATCGGTAGTCTTTCACTGATTCAATGATTGACTGATTCAATGATTCAATCTCGATGATTCAATGAACAAGCTCTCCATCCGCGACCTTCCTCTCGAGAACAAGCGGGTGTTTGTCCGCGTCGACTTCAACGTCCCTCTTTCCGACGACGGCAAGGTCACCGACGACACCCGCATCCGCGAGACCCTGCCCACCATTGACTATGCCCTGCGCCACGGGGCGCGGCTGGTGCTGGCCTCGCACCTGGGACGGCCCAAGGGCAAGCCCAACTCGAAGATGAGCCTCAAGCCGGCGGCGGCGCGGCTGGCGGAGCTGGATGAGCAGCAGATGTACGCCGGCCACGTGGGCTTCGCGCCCGATTGTGTGGGCGCGGAAGTCGAGGCCATGGTCGCCAAGCTCAAGCCCGGCGAGGTGCTGGTGCTGGAGAACCTGCGCTTCCACTCCGAGGAGGAGGCCAACGACGAAGGTTTTTCGCGGGCGCTGGCCCGCCTGGCCGACTTCTACGTTAACGACGCCTTCGGCACCGCGCACCGCGCGCACGCTTCCACTGTGGGCATGACGAAGTTCGTGGAGAAATCGGCCGCCGGCCTGCTGATGGAAAAGGAGCTGCAGTTCCTGGGCCGCGCGCTGGAGCGGCCCGACCACCCCTTCGTCGCCATCCTGGGCGGCGCCAAGGTGTCGGACAAGATCGAGGTCATCCGCAATCTGATCGGCAAGGTGGACGTGCTGCTCATCGGCGGCGGCATGGCCTACACCTTCCTGAAGGCCTCGGGGATACAGGTCGGCAAGTCGCTGGTCGAGGAAGACAAGCTGGTCCTCGCCCGCAACCTGTTCGCGGAAGCCAACGAGCGCGCCACTCGCCTGATGCTGCCCGTGGATCACGTGATTGCGGAAAAGATTGACGCCGCGGCCGCGACCTCGGTAGTCGGCGACCGCGGCATTCCCGAAGACAGGATGGGACTCGACATCGGCCCCAGGACAGTGGCGGCGTTCGTCACTCAGATTGCCAGGGCAAAGACCATCGTGTGGAACGGGCCCATGGGCGTGTTCGAGGTCGCGCCCTTTGCCGCCGGCACCATGGCCGTAGCCCAGGCGGTGGCTGCCAATCGACGCGCGGTCTCCATCGTGGGCGGCGGAGACTCGGTGGCCGCCGTCAAGGCCGCCGGCGTCGCTAACCGCATCACCCACATCTCCACCGGCGGCGGCGCCTCGCTCGAGTTCCTGGAAGGCAAAAAGCTGCCGGGCGTGGAGGCGCTGACGGACAAGTGACTGGCCACAGAGACGCCGAATCGCCGAGGAACCTTGTAGATTGTCATCCCGAGTTCGCCGCGGCGGACGAGGGATCGGCTTCTCTGTCGAGGGCTGCCACGAATCGTCGCTGGTCCAACTGCTAACTACTAATCGCTGGGTGCTTATGTCACGAACCAAACTCATCGCCGCGAACTGGAAAATGTACAAGACCCCTGCCGAGGCCCAGGCCTTCGTGCATGACTTCTTGCCGCTGGTCGCCGGACACGACCGCGACGAGATCACGCTGTGCGCGCCCTTTGTCTGCCTGCCAGCGCTGGTCGAGGCCGTGCGAGGCAGCGCGCTGGGCGTAGGCGCGCAGGACATGTTCTGGGAGAAGGAAGGCGCTTACACCGGCGAAGTGTCCGCGGGGATGCTCGCCGCCGTCGGCTGCAGCCACGTCATCCTGGGACACTCCGAGCGCCGGCAGTACTTCGGCGAGACCGACGACAGCGTGAACAAGAAACTGGAGCGCGCGCTTGAGGCCGGCCTAATCCCGATCGTCTGCGTCGGCGAGGTCATCGAGGAGCGCGAGGCCGGGCTGACCGAAGACGTCCTCAGGCGGCAGTGCTCGCGCGCCTTCCGTGGCATCTCCGCAAAAAAAGCCGCGAAGCTGGTGGTCGCCTATGAGCCGGTGTGGGCCATCGGGACGGGCAAGACGGCCACGCCGCAACTGGCCTCT
>DATIGQ010000115.1 GCA_035454605.1 Terriglobales bacterium | reverse complement strand
TTCGTCTGCGGAAAGCTGCGCACGTAGCGGGCCACGCGCGGGTCCTTACCGGTGAGCGGACGCAGCTCGGGGATGAAGTGCGGATTGGGCAGGAAGCGCACGTCGAACACCAGGTCGGTATCCTGCGGCGTGCCGTTACGGTAACTGAAGCTGATGCACGAAACCAGGATGCTCTTGTCCGAAGCCTCCTGGCGGAACTTCTCCGTGATGTAAGTGCGCAACTGGTGCACGTTAAACGCGGAGGTATCCACCACCATGTCAGCCAGCCTGCGGATGGGGCGTAGACGGCGGCGTTCCGCCCCGATGGCGGCGCGCACCGGCTCATCCGCCCCCAGTGGGTGCGGTCGGCGCGTCTCGCTGAAGCGCCGCTGCAGGGCCTGATCGCTGGCTTCCAGGAATATCACCCGGGTGTTCACCGACTCGCGCAGGGACTTGAGCACCGCCGGCAGGCGGCCCAGGCGCGTACCTTCCCGCACGTCCACCACCAGCGCCGCCCGCTGAATCCCCGCGGACTGGCCCACAAGTTCGGCGAAGTTGCGGATGATGTCCACCGGCAGGTTGTCCACGCAGTAGTAGCCCAGGTCCTCGAAGGCTTTCAGTACGGAGGCTTTGCCGGAACCGCTCATCCCGGTGATCACGACTAGGCCGGAGGCGGACCGTCTGGCGCCGCGTGCGGACATCGTCCTCTTTTTTCGTCTTGCGGGATGCCGTCGGCGCGCCATGGGAGAGCGATGGTACCACTGCGCCGGTGTCGCGTGTCAGATCCGATGGCTGAGCCAAACAGAAAGCTATCGCAACCCGCGAGGGCTAACGCGCGGCGGCTTGCTGAAGAAGCGAGATCACTTCCGCGTTGTCGGGGAGCCGTGAGGCCAGATCCAGGGCGGAAGCGCCGGAGGAAGTGCGCGCCTCCGCATCGGCGCCGGCTTGCAGCAGCGCCTCGACCACAACAGCATGCCCGCGGGCCGAGGCTTCGATCAGGGGCGTGCGGCCGTCGTGGCGGTGCGCGTTCGGATCTGCCTTGGCCGCAAGCAAGGCGTTGACGGTACGCAACTCCCCGCGGATGGCGGCCAGCAGCAGCGGGCTGGTGCCGTCGCCGGCCGTAGCATTGGCTTGCGCGCCGCGCAAGAGCAGGGCGCTGGTGGTCAGTGCATCGCCGTTTTCCGCAGCCATCATGAGGGGAGTCCAGCCGGCGCGCGTGCGAGCGTCCACTTCGCTGCCGCGCTCCAGCAGGTACCGGATCAGGCCATCCCGTCCCCGGGAGACGCCGTGGTGTAATGCCGTCCAGCCGCTTTCGTCGCGCGCTTGCAGGCGCTGGCGGACCACCGCATCGAGACGAGCCTCCGGATTCTTCCCCTTGGCGGTGAGCGGAGGCGCGTCCAGAATCGTGCGCGCGAGTTCATCTTCACCATTGGAAGTGGCCAGCATGAGCAGTGCGACGCCGTGCCAGTCCTTTGTGTCTGGATCTGCTCCGGCTGCGAGCAGCGCCAGCGCCGCTTCCTTCTGGTGGGCGGATACCGAAACAAACAGCGCGTCCCAGCCGTTGCTGTCTGTGGCGTGCAGGTCGGCGCCTCGCGCCAAGAGCAGCGCAATCAGATCCGTGTCACCTGTCTCGACAGCAGACATGAGCGCCGTCCACCCTCCGGCATCGGCGGCGTTGACATCGGCGCCGGCGTCGAGAAGGCGTGTCACCATATCCACGTCGCGCGCCTCCACCGCCGCCATGAGCGCGGTGACGCCATCCTCATCTTCTGCCAGGTTGGGATCGGCTCCCTGCTCGAGCAACGCAGCCACCGCCGCGAGGTCGCCTCCATACACGACGTTCAGCAGGCGCTTCGCCAATGCGGCAGACTTGGCGGGACGGAGTTTGGCTGTCCTGGCGGGTGGAGAAGGCGGAGCTTCCTGTTGGGCCCCGCTGGTGGCTGACGCGAACGCGCCCACCAGCACCATCCACCAACACCGTCGGAAGATGGCGGCCGTGGTTCTGCGTGCTCGATCCTCGCCACGCCTCATGGCGCCTCGATCAGCTCCAGTCTGCCGTCGCGGGTGCGATGCAGCACCTTCACCTTGCCGTCGCGGTCGCGGAAGACAAAGACATCGCGATCGCGGAACTCGGCCTCTTTGATGGCCTCTTCCAGAGTCATGGGGCGCAGAGCCACGGCGTCTCGGGCTCGGACCACGTGGGCTTCCGCGGTTCGCAGGGTCGCGGGGAATGCGTGCACCACCACCGGTACGGCCGTGGACTCCGAAGGACCCACGGCGGCTCGCTTGGCCTTGGGTTCGCGGCGACGAGGGCTGGGGCCTCCATCCCATTTCTTGCGCGCCTTGCGCTTGATGGTGCGCCAGCGGCTCTTGTACTTCACCGCCTGCCGGTCGATGCGGTCCAAGGCCTCGCCGATGGCGCCGGACATGTCATTGGCCTCGGCGATTCCGACGATGGGATGATCGCGCACCACGATGGTGATCTCGGCGATGTGCCGGTGGCGCTCGATGGTGAGGACGACGTGGGTATCGAAATTATCGCCCAGGATCTTTTCCAGCTTGGCCAGACCTTGCTCCACCTGCTTGCGGACCGCGGGAGTGACTTCGTACTGTCTGCCGGTGTACTCGACGTTCATGGACTCCCTCCTCGGGCGCTGGCGGCGGCCGGCGCCGGAATGGAACCGCTACCGCAACTATTTTTTGACTCGGCGCTGGTGGGTGCTCGGGATGCGCATGTCTTCCCGGTACTTCGCGACCGTGCGGCGAGTGACCTGGATGCCCTGCGACTGGAGGATGCGGGTGATCTGCTCGTCGGTCAACGGCCGGGTGGGATCTTCTTCTTCGATCAGTTTCTTGACCCGCTGCTTCAGTACCAGCAGAGAGGTCGTGCTGCCCTCCGGGCCCTGTACGCCCTCGCTGAAGAAGTAGCGCAGCTCCAGCACACCCTGCGGCGTGTGGACGTACTTATTGGCCACCGCCCGGCTCACCGTGGAGGGATGCACCCCGATCTCTTCGGCCACCTCCTTGATCATCATGGGTTTCAGGTGGTCCATGCCCTGGTCGAGGAAATCCCGTTGCCGGTCCAGGATCACCTGGCAGACGCGCTGGATGGTCTGACGACGCTGCTCGATGTTCTTGATGAGCTGCACTGCCGACCGGTAACGCTCCTTCACGTAGGTTCGCACCTCGCGGTCGGCGCCATCCCGGTTCAGCAAGCGCCGGTAGGCGGGATTGAGCCGCAGTTGGGGAACGTCCTCATCGTTCATCACAATGAGGTACTCCTCGCCCTGCTTGACGAAAGCGACTTCCGGCTCGATGAGCCGCGGTTCGCTGCGGTTGTAGCGCAGGCCGGGGCGCGGATCGAGCGTGCGCAGGTAGCTCACGGCGCGCTCCACCGCCTCCGCCGGGCGACCGATAGCGCGGGCGATCTCCTTCTGTTGGCGGCCCTCCAGCGCCTTCAGGTGGTCACTCACCACCGCAATGCAGTCGGTCAGGACCTGGTCGAGATCTTCCTCAACCTCCAGCTCCAGTTGCTGGCGCAGTTGCTGCTGGTACTCAAGTTGGGCCAGCAGGCACTCGCGCAAATCGCGCGCCCCCACACCGACCGGATCGAGCTGGCGAACTACCGCGTGGGCCTCTCTCAACGCCTCCGCGTCGAACTCGGGCTCGGCCGCCGCCGGTGACGGCATGGAGATGACGTTGCTGCCTTCGTCTTCGGCGCCTTCGCCCTCGGCGCCTTCGTCCGCCGCCGTGGCCACCTCGGGTTGGACTTCCGGTAGAGCCGCTCCGCTCTCTGCAGGCTCCTCGGATGCCACAGCCTCCGCGGGTTCGTCCTCCGGCCCCACCTCGGGCTCTGGCGACTCTTCCTCTGCCGGAGCGACGTCGGCAGGTTCCGCCATCCGCTGCCCACGGGCCGCGGCCAGTAATTCCTCGTCCGTCGCGGTGAGATAGCCGTCCTCGTTCAGATTGCCGATGATCAGCTCGGCGGCGGCGCGCACCTGGTCCCGCAGGTGCAGCGAACGCAACTGCCACATCAAGTGGTCGGTCAGGGTGGTCGGTGATGAAAGGAAGTTCTCAAACGACGGGCGCTCGGTGATTTCGGCCGCCGGGCTGCGGTAGCCCGGGTCGAGGTAGTCGCGGAAGTAGGAGCCGAAATCGATCTCCTCGAACGGGTCGCGCTGGCGCTCCTGTCCGTTGGCCTCTTCCGCGGCGACGCTGGCGCGATCGTTCTTCTCCTCGCTTCGCGAGACGTCGTCGATGGAGGGGACGGGCGACTCCAGTTCCTCCAGCACCGGGTTCTCCACCATCTCGGCGTTGATCATGTCCTTGAGCTCCAGCTTGTTGAGCGCAAGGACGCTGACCATCTGCACCAGACCAGGGGTCAGGATCTGCTTCTGCGTGACCTTGAGGTTGAGTTTGGTCTGGAGTTGCATGAGTCCCGGTCAGAACGTTAAGACTACTACTTTCCTCAAACCAGGGTGAAACTCTCGCCCAGGTACACCTTTCGGACCTCCGGATCGCGGCTGAGCTGATCCGGAGTGCCCGACCGGAAGATCTTGCCATCATTGATGATATAGGCGCGGTCCGTGACCGTCAGGGTCTCACGCACGTTGTGGTCCGTGATGATCACCCCGATGCCGGAAGCTTTGAGGTCGAAGATGATCTTCTGCAGGTCGAGCACGGCGATGGGGTCAATGCCCGAGAACGGCTCGTCCAGCAGGATGAAGGTGGGCGAAATACAGAGGCTGCGCGCGATCTCTACCCGCCGGCGTTCGCCTCCCGAAACGGCGTACCCACGGTTGCGCCGGATCTGGGCCAGGCCCAGGGTCTCGATCAGCTCCTCCGCCTTCTCCCGGCGCTCGTGCCAGGAAATGGGCTGGGCCTCCAGCACCGCCAGGATGTTCTCCTCCACGCTCAGCTTGCGGAAGATGGAGGGTTCCTGGGGCAGGTAGCTGATGCCGAACTGGCGCGCCCGCAGGTACATCGGCACCTGGGTGATGTCCTGGCCGTCGAACAGCACCCGGCCGCTGTCCGGCGGGGTGAGCCCCACAATCATGTAGAAGGTGGTGGTCTTGCCGGCTCCGTTGGGTCCAAGCAGCCCAACTACTTCTCCCTTATGGACTTGCAAGCTGACGCCATTGACCACTCGGCGACCGCGGTAGGATTTTCCGATGTCGTCCGTCGCCAGTGTCTGCATTACTTCTTCAAGACTTGCGTCTGGGTGACGCTGCGGGTCGAAGGACTGCTTTCGACCAGCACCCTATCATCGCGACTGAAGAAAGTCAACGAATCGCCCGTCGTAGTGCCCAGTTCGGCACCAAAAATGCTGGGAAGCTGCCCCGGCGCTCCCGTCAGGACGAACCTTCCCTCCGACGCCGTATAGACCAACCTCTCCCCGGAAGCCCGCCGCTCCCCCTCCCACACCCCTACCCGCCCTTCCGCCACTGCCTTCTCCAGGCGGCTGGGACTGGAGGCGCCGCCGGGCTGCAGGGTGACGTCCAGCCGGTCCGAGGCCACACGGAATCCAGCCCCGCGGAGGTTCACTCCGCCTTCGAAGTGGGCCTGGCGCTGGGCATCGCTGTACCTCAGCCGGGTTGCCGTTGCGTTCACCGGCGTAACCTTGCCCTTTTCGTCGGCCTGCACAAAGACGGTGGAAACCTGCCCTCCGCTCCGAGCTTCCGCCATGAGCGTGCGCTCCCCGCGGTCGAACTCGATGACCGGGGCCTCAATCACGCTCGCGCCCTGCCACAGCCGCGCGCCACCCTCGTAGCGCGCCGCGCTCGATGCTCGGCGAGCCACCATCGAACCCGCCGTTACGTGAATAGGATTGTTACCGGAAAACAGCGACGCCGAGGGCTGGCCGCCTGTCGGCTGGTAGGTGGTCTTTACGTTGCCCTCGGCCGTGGCCTCGCCTTCACGCCGGGAAAAACGTAATGTCTGCGCGGTGGTGGAGATTGCACCTTCCGTAAAGCGCGCCGAGCCCGTAAGAACGATCTCGTCACGCGCGGGGATGTAGCGGGCCCTCTGCGAACTGGCGGAGCGCTCGCCTTCGCTGTAGCGCACCTCGCCTTCCTGTTCGACGGCGGAAACCGTCCCCGCTTCGTTGAACGCCACCAGCACCTGCCGGCTCGTACTGACGCGCGGCGGGCCCCCGGACACATTCGAAGTGATGCGTGCATCGGGTGCGCCACGCAGCGACTGCAGCCGGTTGCCCTTCCCGAAGGCGGCTTCGAATACCCCGGCCGTGATAACCGTAGATGCGGCGCCGCCCGATGCCCGCGTCAGCCTTACCTCCGCAGCGCCCCCCGTCGTCGCCCGCTCCAGTCGTTTGCCTTCCCGCACGAAGAGATCCACAGAATCCGCTGCCAGTTCGGCGCTCTGGCTCTCTGCGCTTGTTGCCCGCGCCACCCGCGGCGGCTTGCGCTCCATGCGCACTCTCTCGCTCGCTCGGATTTTGGCCAGGCGGTTGCCCGCGGTGAACTCCAGCAGCACTCGCTCTGCGGAAGCATCGACCGGTGACGTCCCCTCCGACTCCAGCGTCACCCCGCCGGAAAGCAAAGCGGTGTGAAGCGTCTGGGCCGCGTTGAACGTGAACTCGGCGCGTGGCGCGCGCAGCGTAGCCGGCGACGCGCCTCCTTCGGCTGTTTTGACGTTACCCTCGGCCGCCACCCGTTCCACGGTATTGTCGTCACGCAACAGGACCCTCACACGATCCGCCTCGAAACGACGCTCTCCCTGCTGGGCGCGCACCTGCACCAGTTCCACCTGCCGCGGGTCCTTGCTGATAGTGGCGCTCGCGGCCGTAACCAGGGCCTGCTTTTGGCCGGAGCGGATCTCGATTTGCGACCCCAGCCGCAGCACGTTGCTGGCCGAGTCATAGGTCACGCCCACGGCCGTGCCGCTGGCCCAGGGCACGCGGAACTCCAGGCGCTCCCGCGTCTCCGCCTTGCCCGTCTTGTGATTGAACACCAGCCCGCTGGTCTTCAGGTGAATGGGATTCTGCAGCTCGTCGGGCGGAACGAGGTCGGGCCTCTCTGCGCCATTGACGTCCGATTCCAGGTCGATATGCACCTCGCCCTTGGCCGTGATGTTGCCGGTGTTCGGGTCATATTCGAAATCGGAGCCGTAAATCTGATCGAAGCGGTCCGAGCGCCTCCCATACACCACCACGCTCACGTCCTTCAACTCGGCGCGGCCGCCGGTGGTCAGCCGGATAGCCCGCGACGCCTTCACCGTGAAGAGCGTTCGCCCGGCTTCGGAGCGCGAAAGGGTAAAGCCCTCGGTGCTCTGCTGGATTTCGACGCCCAGTTGCTTGGGAAGCTCGCGCGCGATGCGCCGCTCCGCCCAGCGGCCGGCAACGTACCAGCCAGCCACCAGAACGACCAGCAACACGGCCGCGGCAGCAAACCAGCGCCGCAGACGATGGACATCGAGGGGCATGGGTTCAGTTTACGCGAAGCGCGACGGACTGGCTCCAAGGCTTCCGAGCCATGCCGCTCATCCACTACACGCAAGGTCTGGCGACATCCGCCACCGTGAGTTGCAGTCCGCCGAACTCGGGATGGCTGTTCTCATCGAGCGTAAAGGCGAGATCCACCATGTCACCGGAGGCCAACCCGAGCTCCACGACTTTTTCGGCCATCCGCCAGCCCAAGGCATCGAACGCGCGGCGGATTTTGTCTCCCGCGCCGGGTTGCGCCACCCGCAGCTTCACGTGCTTCTCCTTGATCACCTGCGGAGGCTGCAGGATACGCACGCCGCGCGCCACGAACACCGGCTCCGGATTCCCTATGCCGAACGGCGCGAGCGGTGCGAGCGACCGGTAAAGCGCGGGCGTCACATCATCGAGTGCCAGTTCGTCGTCGTACTTGAGCACCGGCACGAAGCTGTCCTCCGTCAGTCGGGCCCGGGCATGGCCATCCACCGCGGCGCGCAGTTCGGCAACTCGCGCCGAGGGCAGCGCGAAGCCCACCGCGTAGGCGTGCCCGCCGTAGCGCGTGAACAAATCGCGGCAGGACTCCAGCGCGTCCAGCAGTTGGAAACCGTGGATGGACCGTCCTGAGCCGTGCGCTTCTTCTCCTTCGCGCGCGATGACCAGCGTCGGCCGGTGGTAACGTTCCACTACGCGCGTGGCCACGATGCCGATCACGCCGCGGTGCCAGCCTTCTCCGTCCACCACCAGGCAATAGCTCTCGCGCAGCGCGCGGTCTTCCTCCAGCCGTTGGAACGCTTCTTCGACGATGCGGCGCTCCTCTTGCTGGCGCTCGGCGTTGAGCTGATCCAAACGCGTGGCCAGTTCGCGTGCGCGGGCTTCGTCGCGAGTGGAAAACAGGTCCACCACGTCGTGCGCGATCTGCATGCGCCCGGCGGCGTTGATGCGCGGCGCCAGGCGAAATGCGACGTCCCCGGTGGTGAGCGGCCGCCGGCCGTCGAGCGCCGCCACTTCCATCAGCGCCTTCAGGCCCGCATTGGCGGGTGAGCGCAGCCCTTCCAGCCCCAGGCGCGCGAAGACGCGGTTCTCGCCTTCCAGCGGCACCGCATCCGCGATCGTGGCCAGCGCCACCATCTTCAGGAACGACGGCAGCAGGCGCTCCCGCCCCATTTTCTCCAGCAATGCCTGCGCCATCTTGAACGCTACCCCGGCGCCGCACAGCGACTTCGAGGGATAGGCGCATCCCGGCTGGTTAGGATTCAGCACGGCGAAGGCTTCGGGGACGCCCTCTTCCGGATGCGGCAGGTGGTGGTCGGTGACGATCAGGTCCACGCCCGCGCGCCGCGCCGCTTCGGCCGCCGCGAAGGCGCGGATGCCGGTATCCACGCTCACTACCAGGCGAACGCCGTCGCGCGCCGCCTGCTCGATGACGGAATCCTTCATGCCGTAGCCGTCTCGAATGCGGTGTGGGATGTGGAAGTCGGCCACGCCGCCGGCCAGCTCAATGGCGGTCTTCAGGATGACGATGGCCACCGTGCCGTCCACGTCGTAGTCGCCGTAGATGAAGACCTTTTCTTTGCCGGCGATGGCCGTTTGCAGACGCTCCAGCGCCTTCTTCATGCCGGACATGGCGAAGGGCGAATGCAGGTCGGCGAGCGATGGAGTGAGAAAACGGCGTGCGGCGTCCGCATTCGAGATGCCGCGTGCTACCAGGATGCGCGCCGGCAGCGGGTCAAGTCCCGCGCTGGCGCAAAGCGAGGAAACCTGGCTGGGATCAGGCGCGTCCGCGCGACGCTGCCAGCGCACGGCGGTCAGCGCTCGTCGTCGGCGCCGGCTTCATCGCCGACGTTGCCGAAGTCTTCCGCCAGGTCGAGCAGGGCTTCGTAGCGCTCGTACCACTCGGTGGAAACTTCGTAGAGCAGCGCCGTGCCCTGGTACAGCCAGCCGATCTGCACGAAGCCGGTGCGGCCGATGTAGGTGCGCAGCCAGCGCGCTTCTTCCAAGTCTTCCGGATCCGCGCGCTTCGACCGGTTCAGGCGCTCGATCAGCGTATCCACTTCCTGGCGCGTCAGCGGGCCGCCGTGCATGGAGAGGAAGGTTGCGCCGCCGCCCTTGGCCAGCTCGACAAAGTCTTTCCACGAGTCCGGCGCTTCGTTCTGGTCCCACAGCACGGTTTGCACTTCTTCGCCCACGTAGCCGTGGAAACGCCGCAGCCCATGGCCCTCGATGAAAGCGGTCATGTCGTCCATCAGGCTGGTCAGGTCGTCCTGCATAGGAGGATCTCAGCCCCATTTGAGCACGGAATGAATGGCGAGCGCCACTCCACGGCCGAACGGAACGCTTCAGGATTCGGTGATCACCAGCACGTCGCGTCCGGCTGCCAGGTCGCGCGCTGCGGGCGTGACGATGGTCTTGGGGCCGACCAGTATCTTCTGCTTGCGCTTCAGCGCCACCTCAACCTCCGCCACGCTGACGAACTCCACCGCCCGCGGCTTGGGACGCGTGACGGCAGTAGGAGCAGGTGGAACTGCGGCGGCGGGCGGCGCTGGCGCCGGCGGTGACACCGCCGGTTTGCGCGCCAGGAAGCGCTCCACCGCGCGTGCCGCCGCGATCCGCTCCGGCAGGGCAAGCACAACTGCCTCCGTCGGCTTTTCGCTCCCGCAAGCGCAGGCCGCAGTCGCGGTTTCCGCGGGCGCCGCAGCCGGCGCGGCCACGGCTTGCTCCCCGCCTGTCGCGGGACGCTTCTCATAGGCCACGCGCTTCAGGTTCACCAGGTGCATGGGCGAGATGTTGTCCGAGGTGATGTTGCCGCCCATGGCCCCGCACCCCAGGGTCATCGCGGGAAACAGGTTGGTGGAAGCGCCGATGGAGCCCTGCGGCGCCGGACTGTTCACCACGATGCGTCCCGCCGGCATGCGCACTCCGAACTCGCGGATGGCCTGGTCGTCGCGGCTGTGGATCACCACCGTGTGTCCCAACCCGCCGAAGCGCAGCAGGCGCTCGCACAGGTCGAAGGCTGCGGCCCGGTCGGGCGCGAAGTACAGCGCCAGCACTGGCGAGAGTTTCTCCGCCGAAAGCGGATGCTCGCGTCCCACGCCGCCGAGCTGCGCCACCAGCACGCGCGTATTTTCCGGCACGCGGAAGCCGGCCAGTTCGGCCACGCGCATCGCCGATTTCCCCACATACTTGGGATTGATGGTGTGGGCTTCGAGGTTCACCATCTGCTTGCCCAGAGTCTCCGTTTCCTCCGGCGTGAGGAAATAGGCGTGATTCCGGCGCAGCTCGTCCATCACCGCCCCGCGTACCGCCTCCTCCGCGACGATGGCTTGCTCCGAGGAACAGATGGTGCCGTAGTCGAAAGTCTTGCCGAAGACCACGTCGCCGACGGCTTTTTTCACATCTGCCGTGCGCTCGATGAACGCCGGCACATTGCCCGGACCGACGCCGAACGCCGGCTTGCCGGAGCTGTAAGCGGCCCGCACGATCCCCATGCCGCCCGTGGCCAGCACCACCGCCGTGCGCCGGTGTTTCATCAGTTCCTGCGTGCCGGCCTGGGAGGGCGTGGTGAAGCAGCAGATCACGTCTTCCGGCGCGCCGGCTGCGATGGCGGCTTGCCGCATGAGCGACACCACTTCGCACGTGCAGCGCATCGCCGAAGGATGCGGACTCACCACGATGGCGTTGCGTCCCTTGAGTGCGATCAGGATCTTGTAGATGGCCGTCGAGGTGGGATTGGTCGAAGGCAGAATCGCGGCCACGACACCCACCGGCACCGCCACTTCGAGGACGCCCGCGGCCGCATCTTCGCGCACCAGGCCCACCGTCTTCATGGCGCGGACCGCCTCATAGACGCGCCGGGAGGAGAACAGGTTCTTCTGGATCTTGTCTTCTACGCGTCCGTAGCCGGTTTCCTCCACCGCCATGCGCGCAAGCTTTTCGGCGTTGGCCGTCGCTACCGCCGCCATCGCGTCGATCACGCGGTCCACCTGCTCGGCGGTGAAGTGCTGGAATTTCTGGAAGGCGGCGTGGGCGCGCTCGACCAGTTCGCGAGCTTCGGAAACCGAACGCTCGTCGGGGTTAGTGGCCTTGGCGGTTTCGGGCATGGGGGAATTGCCGAATTGGCGGATTTTCGAATGGACGAATGGAGAGGCTAGAAAAGGCCGGCTCGCGCGGCAATCAAGTCAAATTCGACAATTCGTCCATTCGTCAATTCGTCAATCAGCCCAGGGCTCCCTTTTTCCCTGCCGGCGCGTTGCCGCTGATCATGGGAAGGGACTTCTCCAGATCGCCGTGCGGGCGCGGGATCACGTGCACGCTCACCAGTTCGCCCACGCGACGAGCCGCAGCGGCTCCCGCGTCGGTCGCGGCTTTCACGCTGGCCACATCGCCGCGCACCATGATGGTCACATAGCCGGCCCCGATGTATTCCTTGTGGACCAGCTCCACGTTGGCGGCCTTCACCGCCGCGTCCGCGGCCTCGATGGAACCTACCAGGCCCTTGGTCTCGATCAGTCCCAGCGCTTCCATACCGCCTCCCCTCGGACTCGCGGCCATACGCGTACTGCCCGGCAGCAGCCGGGTAAAGCTACCACGCGCGCTAGCGCCGGTCAACGGACCCGGCTCGCCGCAGCGCTGTGCTAAAATTTTCTGTTTCCATCACAGGGTCTTCCGCACATCTAGCATGCACCTTTCAAGAGAATATGTGGGCTATCTGGCCCGCGAAGTCGTGAAAAAACTGATTGCTGGCGAGTTCATTGAGAGCAAGGAGCCCGCCGCCGTCACCGCCCGCGTGAACGAGGCGATGCTCGAGGAAGTCGCGCTCGAGGACCGCATCAACGACGAGGTGCGCGCCATCCTCGAACAGTACTCGGAGGAGATGCGCCGTACCGGCGCCAGCTACCAGGAAATGTTCAAGAAAGTGAAGAACGAGCTGGTACGCAAGTACAAGGCGGTGCTATGAGGCTGAGCCGCGACAAGGTGAACAAGCTCGCCCACGTCATCGCCGACGCCCTGGCGGAGATCGACGCCGTGGAGTTCCTCGAGGATCGCAACACCATTCGCCAGGAAGCCCGCCGGCTGCTGGAAGAGTTGCTGAAGGAAGAAGAGAAGATCGATGCGGTCGCCCGCCAGAAGATCGAAAACCAGAAGCGCACCATCCTGGAAGGCTCGGCGGAGTGGGACATCCTCTACCGCAAGTATTACAACGAGGAAGTGAAGAAGCTCGGCATCTAGCCGGACTGCAGTTTGTACGCATTTCGTCCCTCGGAATTGCCGCTTCGTCCCCGCGAACTGTGCTCTTGCCCGGCACCTGTCTTCCCGCGCAACCCGCGGACGGTGTAGAAGTGAAAATCCCGCCTCCTATGCAAGAGAACCGCTGGACACGCTGGGGCCTGGTGTTGGCCGCCTGGGTGGCGCTGGGCGTGTTTTTTGCGACCCAGTCGTACCTCGTACGCGCCTACTACGGGCATCCCTTCCCGTTCAGCAAGGCCCTCAAGTATTCCCTGACCATCTTCCTGGTGTGGGCCGCCCTGACGCCTCTGGTCGTCTTCGTCACCCGGCGACTCGCCACGTTGGCCGTGCCCTTGTGGCGGCTCATCCTGCTGCACCTGGCGGTGGGCTCGGTCTTCTCCGTGCTCTACAACCTGGTCCGCACCTTCCTGTGGCCGGTGCTGAAAATGAACGTGCCGCCCACCCTCTCGCTGCTCGACCGCTTCCAGACGTTCCTCCAGCTGACGCTCTATCGCGATGTGCTCTTTTATCTGGGCATCGTAGGCGTTTGGCATGGGCTGGCTCACTACCGCCGTTACCGGGCGCGCGCCCTGCACGCCTCACAACTGGAGACGCGCCTGACCCAGGCGCGGCTGCAGACGCTTTCCACGCAACTCCATCCCCATTTCCTCTTTAACACTCTGCATGCCGTCTCTGCTTTGGTGCACAGCAACGTAGCTGCCGCCGAACGCATCCTGGCGCGCTTGAGCGATCTGCTTCGCCTCACGCTGCAGAGCGCTCAGGTCCAGCAGGTCACCCTGAAGCAGGAATTCGAATTCCTCGAAGCCTACCTGGAAATCGAGCAGACCCGCTTCCAGGACCGGCTGAGCGCCGCACTCGACCCGGACGCAGATACGCTCGATGCCCTTCTGCCCACCATGCTTCTGCAGCCGCTGGTGGAGAATGCCGTCCGGCACGGCATTGCGCCGCGCTCTAGCGCGGGGAAAATCGTGCTTCGTTCGGAGCGTTTGAACGGCCGCCTGCGCCTGGAAGTGCGTGACAGCGGCCCCGGCCTTCCTTCGGACTGGAAGCTCAGCGAGGGCGCAGGCCTGGGCAACACGCGCGCGCGCCTGGAACAGATCTACGGCCGGGAGCAGAGCTTCGCGCTCGGCCGCGCTCCCGAAGGCGGCCTGCTGGTGGCGATCGAGATTCCGTACCGCGCCGCCGCCGGCGCTTCCTCCGAACGCGCTCCCTCCGCCGAGGCCGGCCCGCAATTCGAGGACGAAGCTCCCGCCGAGAATTTCGTGCACGCCCCACAACATGCCGCTTCCGTTTTCCTCCCCACGCGACGCTGGCGACGCTGGCTGATGATCCTGGGCGCATGGACGGTGGTGGGCCTCTACTTCGCTGGCGAGAACTACTCCTACACGGTCTACCTGGAACGACCCATCGAGTGGTGGCGGCTCGGCATCTGGTGGCTGACCAATTTCTATATCTGGGCCGCACTGACTCCGCTCGTCCTCTACATGGTGCGACGCTTTTCCCTGGACCGCGACTACAAGAGGCGTGACCTTGGTATCCACGCCATCGGGAGCCTGATGCTCGCGGCTCTCCATTCGGCCATCTGGATTCCGGTTGCCCCTTTGGTCCAACTGCGCCCCATGCGTCCCAATATGTCCACTTGGGACGTTTACAAGAGCTATGTGGTCGCCGACCTCCACTTCAACATTCTGAGCTACTGGGCCATCCTGGGTATCTGGCACGCCGTCCACTACTACGGGAAGTCGCGCGAGCGGCAGTTGGCGGCGGCGCAGTTGGAGCGCAGCCTGACCCAGGCGCGCCTGGAAGCCTTGCGCATGCAGTTGCAACCCCATTTCCTCTTCAACACCCTGCACGGCATATCCACCCTCATGCACCGCGACCCCGAAGCCGCCAACCATTTGATCGTCCGCCTCAGCGACCTGTTGCGCCTGACCCTCGAACACCCCGGAGCCCAGGAGATTCCCCTCAAGCGTGAACTCGAATTCTTGGAACCCTACCTCGAGATTGAGCGTACCCGTTTCCAGGACCGGCTGACGGTAAGCCTGGAGATCGATCCGGTCACGCTGGATGCATGCGTGCCCTGTCTGATCCTGCAGCCGCTGGTGGAGAACGCCGTGCGGCACGGCATTATGCCGCGCAGCTCCAGCGGGCACATCGAGATCCGGGCCCAGCGCCAGAACGGCGTGTTGCGGCTGGAGGTTAGGGACGACGGAGTCGGGTTGCGCCAGAACGGAGGCCGCGAAAGCTCCGGCATCGGCCTGGGAAATACCCGGGCCAGGTTGGAGCATCTATACGGCCGGGCTCACCGTTTCGAGTTGACTCCGGCGCCCGGTGGCGGCCTGGTGGTAAGTCTTGCCATCCCCTTCCACGAATACCAGCCTCTGTCCAGCAACCAAATTGACGTTAGCCACGTCTAATAGGTCAACGCGGGTCTGTAGTGGATTTTGGGGTGACCCGCAACGCCCAGCACCTGGACGGTAGCAATTGGCGATTCGGGCACTGATCGTCGATGACGAGCCGTTGGCAAGAGAGCGCATCCGCTCGCTCCTAAGGGAAGAGCCTGACATCGAATTGGTCGGTGAATGCTCCGATGGGCGCAAAGCTGTCGCCGCCATCCGCAAGCAGCCCCTGGACCTGCTCTTCCTCGACGTGCAGATGCCCGAAATGGACGGCCTTGAGGTGCTCCAGGCCGTGGGTCCGGATACCGTACCCGCCGTCATTTTCGTCACCGCCTACGATGAATACGCGCTGCGCGCCTTCGAAGAGCGCGCTCTGGATTATCTGTTGAAGCCCTTTGACCGCGAGCGCTTCCGGCGCGCTCTGGAGCGGGCTCGCATCCACTTGCAGGGCCGCCAGGCAGGCGAAGTGAATCAACAACTACGCCAGCTCATTGAGACTATCCGCCGCAACCCTGACGCGGTTGCCGTTCCGCACAATGGCGGCTCCGACAAGCTGCCGTCCCCTGCCGAACGCCTGGTGGTCAAGTCGGGCGGCCGCGTTTACTTCCTCAAGACGGAAGAGATCGACTGGATCGAGGCGGCTGGCAACTATGTGCGCTTGCACACCTCGCGAGATTCCCACCTGGTGCGCGACACCATGAACAGCGTGGAGGCCCGTTTGGATACTTCGCGCTTCCTGCGCATTCATCGCTCTACCATCGTGAACTTGGAGCGCGTCAAGGAATTGCAGCCCTGGTTCCACGGAGACTACGTCGTCTTGCTGCGTGACGGCACCCGACTGACGCTGAGCCGCAGCTACCGCGACCGGTTGCAGGAGATTCTCGGCCGCGCCATCTAGCTGCTAGTCTGAATTTGTTTTCGGTCCATCACAGAGATCAGCGCGCTTCATCACTATTTCCCTCGGTGGTAACCAAGTCCTCAGTCCGTAGTTTTCGCGTTTCTCCTACCAGCTTTCATAACCGCCTTCCCGAACCATGTAGAACCGCAGGCCGATGGATCACCACCGGCTAAGCTGGGCGGCCCTGGGGTAATCCGTTCTGCGTTGTCGCCCGTAGTTTCGTCACTGTCCACGCTCGTATCGTCCCAGACTCGGGCGCGTGCCTGCTTTTGGCATGACAAGTGCCAATTGGACTTCGCCGTCATCCCCATCGGATGACCGGCGATTCGGCGATCGCGACAATGAACGATCCCAAGGAGAGACGTATGACAAAGAAGCTAAGCAGCATCCTGGCCATCGGGATGACGCTGCTGCTGGGTGCGAACTTGGCATTCGCACAGGGCATTGTGACCGGCACCATCACGGGCACAGTGCAGGACCAGCAGGGTGCGGTCATCAGCGGCGCCAAGGTAGCTGCCCGGGAGGTCAATACCAACCGGGAATTCAAGGCAGAAACGGATGCCACCGGACGATTTAGCCTGCGCGCGCTGCCGGTCGGTACCTATCGCGTGACCATTGAGGCCGCCAATTTCAACCAGTTCACGCTGGATCAGGTTCCGGTCAACATCGCGCGCGACACCGATCTGGGAACACGCACGCTGACGGTGGGCGCTACGGAAGTCGTCAACGTGGAAAGCGCTGCGCCCCAGATCGAGTCCACTACCACCCAGATCTCCACCAGCTTCCAGAGCAAGGACGTTGTGCAGCTTCCTGTGGGCACCGGGTTTGACTCCCTTGCCCTGCTGGTGCCCGGCGTCGCTTCGGCGGGTGACAACGGCTTCAGCAACAACAACGGAGCCGATATCTCTGCCAACGGCCAGCGCGGCCGCTCCAACAACTTCCTGGTAGACGGCCAGAGCAACAATGACAATTCCATCGCCGGCCCTCTCCTGTTCATCGGCAACCCCGACGTGGTCGGGGAATTTCAGGTCATCACCAACTACAGCGCAGAGTTCGGCCGGAACGTAGGTTCGGTGGTCAATTATGTGACCAAGAACGGAACCAATAGTTTCCATGGCACGTTGTTTGAGTTCCACCAGAACTCGCTCTTCGATTCCCACACCAATGAGGAAAAATCGGGTGTGTTCGGTTTCTGCCAGAGCGGTCAGGATCCAACCACCACCGGTTGTACTCCGGTGGAAAAGGCCCCGAAGTACATCGATAACAAGTTCGGTGGCACTATCGGCGGCCCCATCGTGCACGACAAGATGTGGTTCTTCGCCTCGCAGTACTGGCAGCGTGTCCGCACCGCCGGTGCCCTGTTCAGCTCTGCTCCCTTCTCCACGCCGACGCCGGCCGGAATCGCGACCTTGCAGGCTGCCTTCCCGGGCAACACGTCGGTGGCGGCTCTCTCCGCCTTCGGCCCTTACTCCGTTCCCGTCGGAGCGACGAGCGCAGGCACGCCTACGACTCTCACCGTGTCGGATGGCGTAACTTCAGCCGATGTGGAATTCGCGCCCATCAGCCGTTTTCTCGCGCAACCGTTCAACGACTATGAACTGCTGGGCCGTTATGACTGGCAAGTCTCCGACAAGGACCGTTTCTTCGCCCGCTACTTGTTCCAGAAGACGGTATTCACCAATGCCAGCGCCTTCAGCGGAAATGACTTCGCCGCCGGCGCTTTTGTCGACGTTCCCGGACAGACCCAGCAGATCGGCCTGGACTGGACGCGAACCTTCACTTCCCGCTTCGTGAATACCTTCCGCTTTAACTACCTGCGGGCCGACATCGGCTTTGAGGA
This sequence comes from Terriglobales bacterium, assembly GCA_035454605.1. NCBI lineage: Bacteria > Pseudomonadati > Acidobacteriota > Terriglobia > Terriglobales > Terriglobales bacterium. The sequence continues at coordinate 12,103 of DATIGQ010000115.1, read as the reverse complement.
CGGCGGTTTCCCCGGCTGTTCTCGCGCCGACGTGACCAACTGTCCCACCCGCATTGGCTTGGGCGGATTGAACCTGGCCTTTGGACAGAACGCGGGCTTCCCGCAAGGCCGCCTGATCAACAATTCGCAATGGCAGGACAACGCCTCGTGGATTGTGGGTCGCCACACCTTCAAGTTCGGCGGCGAGTATGTCCGGCAGCGTTCCCCGAACACCTTCTTGCCGAACATCAATGGTGCTTTTACGTATAGCACCGCCGCTGCTGGCTGCCCGGTAGCTAGCGGACCATCGGGCCAGGAGTGCTCTTTTTCGCGCTTCCTGCGGAATACGACCACTACCTTCAACCTGGCGGATGGCAACCCGCGCACCAACTTCAAAGAGCAGGATGTGGCCGCCTACTTCCAGGATGAATGGCGTGTGAAAGACAATCTGACCCTGATCATGGGGCTGCGTTATGAGTTCTTCCAGCAGGCCATCAACCTGCTGCACGACCAGAGCGTAGCGCGCCAGACGGGTCCCGACCCGTTCTGGGATCCTTCCCTGCCTCTGGAAAGAACCACGGTGCCGTTTGTTCCCAACGACACCAACAACTTCTCTCCCAACATCGGCTTCGCTTGGACGCCGAGGTTCTGGGAGGGCCTGTTCGGCAAGGACCAGACCGTCATCCGCGGTGGCTTCCGCCTCTCGTATGACCCCTCCTTCTACAACATGTTCCTGAACGTGGCCACCTCCGCCCCCTCGCTCAACCTGGGGACCATCAACACCCCGGTGGCGATTCCGGCGGGTGCCACCACCTTTACAGGAGCGGAACTCCGGCCCGCGCTGCTGTCGCTGATTCCGACCGGCGTCGGAATCGACCCGGGCTTCCGGACGTTCACTACTGTCGCGCCGAACTTCCACAATCCTTACTCCGAACAATGGAACCTCGGCGTGCAGCGGCAGCTCACCAACAAGTTCGCCGCGGAAGTCCGCTATGTGGGAAACCACACCGTGGGCAACTTCCGGAGTGTCAATGGAAACCCGGCGCTGAACCTTCTGATTGCCAACGGCTTCGGCAGCGTGATTCCGGCTGGCCTGACGCCTTGCACGGACGCCACTGGCGGCCTGGGCGGCGGACCCATGCCGGGTTTCGCCAACGGCAACGTCAACTGCAACAACCGCAACGTGATCGAGCGCGGCAACTTCGCGTTCTCCATCTACCACAGCCTGCAGTCCCGCCTGGACATTCAGAACTGGCACGGCCTGACGGCGCGCGTCAACTACACCTTCAGCAAGACCATCGACAATTCCAGCGAGGTGTTCTCCACCCTGGCGGGCGGCAACACCCTCTCCTTCGCGCAGAACCCGTTTGACACCAACCGGGCCGAGCGCGCCGTGAGCGGTTTGGATTTCCCGCACGTGGCTTCCATCGCGCTGGTCTACGAGCTGCCCTTCTACAAGAAGCAGGAAGGCCTGCTTGGGCATCTCCTCGGTGGATGGCAGTGGCAGACCACGTGGCGCTATGCCAGCGGTCAACCGATCACCGTGGCGCAGTTCAAGGAAGGCTTCTTCTGCGATCCGACGAATGCCTTCAGCGGAGCGTTTGACACCTGCCGGCCGATCCTGAGCAACCCGCTGGCAGCCGTGGATAGCGTGGGTCGCTGCACCGACGAAACCCTGGCGGACTGCGGCCTGATTAACGAGAGCATCTTCGAGACCACCGGGGCGCTGCAATCGATCTCCGCAGACAACGTGCACTGGATCATCAACGATCCTACGGCGGCGCTGTTCTTCGGATCGCCCTTCCTGGGCACGCCGCGGAATACCGTCCGCGGGGAAACCACCAACGCCGTCAACTTCGGTGTTTACAAGAACACCAAAGTCAGCGAGCGGGTCACGGTGCAGTTCCAGTTCCTGGCCTTCAACGTGTTGAATCGCCAGTTCCGGGGCACCCCCGATCCCTTCGCCCAAGACGTCTCGACCGATCCGACGCTCCACTCGTTCATGAACACCTTCTTCAACGCCAGCGGCAACGGCCAGGCTAATGCCACCGAACTGGGCATTAGCCGTCGCCGCCTGAGCTTTGGCGTGAAGCTGATTTTCTAACTGCAAGCGCTGTCCCTCCGGGGGAGCCTTCGGGCTCCCCCGCTTTTTCGTTATCCCTCCACCGGGACTCCGGCCCTGCGATAATCCTTGGCTATGCGTTGCCTAAGATCGCTCTCGCTTTTGATGTTCGCCCTTTTCCTCGGCACTCCTGGCGTTTTCGCTCAGGAAAACCAGGGCGCCATGTCCCGCGACCAGGTTCGCGCCTGGCGCGTCGCCCACGAAGCGGACATCCTGCAGGAGTTTGCCGAGCTTCTGGCCATCCCCAATCTCGCGAGCGATACCGAGAACATCCGCCGCAACGCCGCGCGCATCGCGCAGATGATGGAGCGCCGCGGAGTTTCCGTGCGCCTGCTCGGGCACGGAGATGCCCCACCGGTGGTCTACGGAGAGCTGCGCGCGCCCGGGGCCGAGCGCACCGTCATCGTCTATGCCCACTATGACGGGCAGCCTGTGGACGCCTCCGAATGGACCGGCCAACCCTGGACGCCCGTCCTGCGCGACCAGGCGCTGGAGAACGGCGGCAAGGACATTCCCTGGCCCAAGCCGCGCGAAGCGACGCAGCCCGAATGGCGCGTCTACGCTCGTTCCGCCAGCGATGACAAGGCGCCCATCCTCGGCTTCATGGCCGCGCTCGATGCCCTCCGCGCCTCCGGCATCCCCCCTTCCGTCAACCTGAAGTTTTTCTTCGAAGGGGAGGAGGAAGCCGGCTCGCCTCACCTCGCGGCCATCCTCAAGGAGAACGCCGAGTTGCTGCGCGGCGATCTGTGGCTCATTTGCGATGGACCTGTGCACCAGTCGCGGCGTCCGCAGATCGTCTTCGGCGCTCGCGGAATCGCCGGCGTCGAGATCACTCTCTACGGCCCGATGCGCACTCTGCACAGCGGACACTACGGCAACTGGGCTCCCAATCCCGCCGCCGCTCTGGCACACCTGCTGGCCGGCTTGCGCGATGCCGACGGCCGCGTCCTCGTGGCCGGTTTTTACGACGATGTCCGCCCGCTCACCGAAAGCGAGCGCCGCGCCCTCGAGCAGATGCCCGAGATCGAATCCGGCCTGAAGCGCACCCTGGGGCTCGCGGCCACCGAAGGCCGTGGGCGCAGCCTCGCCGAACTGGTACTCGAACCGGCGCTGAACATCCGCGGCCTGCGCAGCGGCGCGGTGGGCCGAGAGGCGCGTAACGCGGTGCCGGTGAGCGCGACGGCTTCACTCGACATCCGCCTGGTGCCCGATCAAGCGCCGCAAAAGGTTGCCGAGCGCATCGAAACCCACCTGCGATCACAGGGCTACTTCATCGTGCACCAGGAACCGGACATGGAGACGCGCCGCCAGCACCCGCGCATCGTCCGCCTCGCTTGGAGCCTCGACTATCCCGCCGGCCGCACTTCCATGAATCTGCCGGCTTCACGCGCGCTCACGCAAGCGGCGGAAGAGGCCCTCGGCCGCCCGGTGTTGCGGGTGCCCACTCTCGGTGGCAGCGTGCCCATGTATCTTTTTCTTGAAGACCTGCACACCCCTACAGTGATCCTGCCCATCGCCAATCACGATAACAACCAGCACGCGGCCAACGAGAACCTGCGCTTGCAGAATCTCTGGGACGCCATCGAACTTTACGCCGGAGTGATTGCGCGGCTCGGTCCCATTTGGCCCGAGCAACAACACTGAACCGCGAAGCAGAGTGTCCCCGGATGCGGCGATTTGGTCCCTACTTTCGGCCGCTTTGTCCCAAACCGCTTTCCGGCGGCCCTGGCGCCAAATAGGCTGCCTGCCGGGTGAGGATTCCGCAACCCCCTCGACAGCGGAAATCCATCGGGTGAGCTTTTTTCCGGTCCGGCCGGACGAGGCGCCTCCCAACCCAACGCGATGCCGGAAGCCGCGACACTTCCGGCATCCAGCCAGCGGGCACGGGCTCTCCCGAGGTGCCTCCCGGGAAATCCCGGCAACGGGCGCTGGCGCTGCGTCGTCGGGAAACGGCCTGCGGGTTCGCCTGCCGCGAACCAGCAGGGACGCAGTGAGTCGGCGTCCGTTACCCGCGCGGCCCCGGTGTCTCCGCGTTTCCCATCGGTATCCTGCGGGCGAGATAATGTACTCGCTCTCCGTGCCCAGCTACTCCCAGCTCTCCCGGCTTGCCAGGCAGGCCGCCAGCGACGCCGGTTTCGACCTGGCCGGCATCGCTCCGGTGAGCCCGTCCGCTCACCCCGAGTTGGACTACTTCGCCCGCTGGATCGAGGCTGGCCGCGCCGGTGAGATGGAGTATCTCAAGGCCCGCGATGCTGAAGGCCGCCTCCGCCGCGCGGCTCTGGACTCGGTGGCGCCCTGGGCCCGCTCGGCGGTGGTCTGCGCCATCAACTACAACAGCGACGCCCCCTACAGCACCGCTCCCTCTCCCCAGGACCGTGGCTGGATCTCCCGCTATGCCTGGGGCCCGGCGGACTACCACGAGAGCCTCCTGGCCCGCCTCCGCCGCCTGGAGGCGGCTCTGCGCGAGGCAGCCGTCGCCGAAGGGCTTGAGTTCCAATCGCGCTGCTACGTGGACACCGGCCCGGTCATCGAGCGCGTGCTGGCGCGCTACGCGGGCGTCGGGTGGATCGGCAAGAACACCTGCATCATCGACCAGAAGTTGGGATCGTGGCTGTTCCTGGGCGTCGTCCTGACCTCGCTCGAGCTCACACCCGACCTGCCCGCTCCCGATCGCTGCGGCTCCTGCACGCGCTGCATCGATGCCTGCCCCACCGGCGCCATCCCTGCGCCTTACGAGCTGGATGCCACCCGCTGTATCGCCTACCTCACCATCGAGAAGCGCGGCGCCATCCCCGAGAACTTGCGCGCCGGTGTCGGGCGCCACGTCTTCGGTTGCGACATCTGCCAGGACGTCTGCCCCTGGAACCGCCGTGCGCCGGCTACTTCACTTCCCGAGTTCCAGCCTCGCCCCGAACTGGTGAACCCGGCCCTCGACTGGCTGGCCTCGCTCGACGCCGATCAGTTCCGGCAGATGTTCCGCGGTACTGCCGTGCGCCGCACCAAGTTCTCCGGCTTGCGGCGCAATCTGGCCGTCGCCATGGGCAACTCCGGCGACCCGCGCCTGCGGCCCCAACTTGAGGCCCTGGCCGCTGATCCCGACCCAGTAGTCGCCGAACACGCCCGCTGGGCGCTGGGGCGGCTCGGCCAGCCCTCAAACGGCGCTCGCCTCCCGAGATCGTCCTGATTCCTCCTGCCCCACTCGACTGCGCGCTCGCCTTCCAGAACGGATCTCAGAGTTGGGTGCGAGCACACGCAGAACGGTGCTACGATGTGCAGACTCGAACCCGGGAGTTGCCCCATGAAGGACTCCAATTGTCTTTCCGGGCCCCGTCAGCGTGGTTTGCTGTTTGTGATCTGCTCTTTGCTCCTCCTCTGCTCCGCGGCGGGCGCTGCGGAACCGCAGTGGGTCGAGGTCCGTTCTCCCAACTTTTCCGTAGTCACGGACGCCGGCGAAAAGCGGGGGCGCGAGGTGGCACTGCGCTTCGAGCAGATGCGGGCCGCGTTCGGCACTCTCATTCTGCGCAAGTCGGTGTCCATCCCGGTGCCGCTCCAGATCCTTGCCTTTCGCAACTCCAGGGGTCTGCGCCAGGTTGTCCCCATTTGGAAGGGCAAGCCGGTGGATCTTGCAGGACTGTTCCAGCCCGGCGAAGACCGCAACTTCATCGCTCTCGACCTCTCCGCGGAGAGCAAATGGGAAACGGTGTTCCACGAGTACGCCCACATGCTGCTCAATGCCAACTTCCCGCGAACGCAACTCTGGTTCGACGAGGGGTTCGCCGAGTACTACGCCACGATCCAGATCGGCAGCAAGGACGTGCAGGTCGGCGCCCCTCGAGTGGGTTCCGTTTACACTCTGCAGCGCAATTCCTGGATGCGCGTAGTGGATCTGTTCAGCATTGCGCACGGCTCCAAGGAGTACAACGAGACTGGAGACCGGCGCTCTATTTTCTATGCCCAGTCCTGGCTCATGACCCACTACCTGTTCGACACCAGGAAACTCAAGGAGGCTTCGACCTACTTTGACCTGGTCCTGAACCGCGGGCTGCCGATCGACCAGGCCATCCGCCAGGCCTTCGGCTTGGAGCCCAAGAAGCTGGATGACGAACTGCGGCGCTTCTTCAGTTCCGACCAGGCGCTGCTGTACACCTTCCAGACGCCCATCAGCGTAGAAACCGCCAACACCTATAGGGTGCGGCCTCTCGGGCCTCCGGACGTCAAGGCTGTAATGGCCGACATGCACCTGCATTCCCCACATTACTTCGAGCAGGGGGCCACGGAGTTTGAGGAGGTTCTGCAGCTCCAGCCGGACAACGCCGCAGCCCACCGCGGCTTGGGCTACGCTTTTTTGCGCAAGAACGACCTTGACCAGGCCGACTTGCATTTCCGTCGCGCCGCCGAACTCAACGCCGACGATCCACGCGTGCACTATTTCGCCGCCATGCTCATGAGCCGGCAGGCCTTTGGGCCGAGTGGCCAGGTCGAAAAGTTTCGGGAAATGACGGCGCACCTGGAAAAATCCATCTCCCTCAACCCGGAGTTTGCTGACGCGCATAACCTCCTGGCCATGGTTCATCTGTGGCAGAGGGAGCCTGAACGGGCGATCGCGTCGTTCAAGCGCGCTCTCGAGCTCAGCCCCCGCGTCGAACACTATGCCGTCAACCTTGCCCAGGCGTATGTGGCAGCACGGCAGATGGACGAGGCCAAGGCTCTGCTCCAGCACCTGCAAAACAGTAACGACCCGACGGTGGCTCAGAGAGCCACGGACGACCTTGCAAGGCTGGAGATCCACTCGAGCGCACTGCCCATGCTTCAGGCACAGTCAGGCCCTGTTTCAGAAACCGCAGAAAGCGTCACGCAGTCGGCGCCCGCGCATCTCGACCGGCGGCCTGTCGAGAGCCTTGAAGGCAGACTGCTCGCTGTGGAGTGCTCGGAAACCTCGGCCATCGTGACTATCCTTTCCGGGAACAAGACATGGAAGCTGCGCGTGCGAGACCGGGAAAAAGTCATCCTCATCGGGGTGGATGACTTCGACTGCGCGTGGCGCGATCAGGACGTCATCATCAATTACCGTCCCGGAAGCGAAAACGAGGGCGACGTGGCCACCCTCGAGATCCGTGTCCCGGAACAGGAGCGCGTACCCCTTAAGCGTAAGTGATGGGCCTCGGCCGGGAACCCTGAACCGCGTCACGGTGTCATCATATAGACATGCTCACCCGTCCCAGGCACGGGTTTCGGCTGCTCTTCAGTCTCCTGCTGGTTCCGGTCTTCGCCCTGGCCGCCGAGCCGCGCTGGGTCGAGGTGCGCTCGCCCAACTTCTCCGTGGTCACCGACGCCGGCGAGCGCCGCGGCCTGGAGATCGCGCTCCGATTCGAGCAGATGCGCGCGGTGTTCGGCACCCTGATCTTCCGTTCCCGCGTCAGCCAGCCCATCCCCTTACAGATCGTTGCCTTCCGCGACTCGGGCGAATTCCGCCGCTTCGTCCCGGTTTGGAAGGGCAAGCCGGTCGAAGTCACGGGCATTTTTCAGTCCAACCACGACCGGAACTTTGTGGCGCTCGACCTGTCCTCCGGCGACCCCTGGAGCACGACCTTTCACGAGTATGCACACGCCCTGCTCAACGGCAACTATCCGGAAACCCAGCTCTGGTTCGACGAAGGCTTCGCCGAATACTTCTCCACTATCGAGATCGGCAACAAGGAGGTAACCATCGGGCGGGCGCCCGCTTCCGCCCAGGTGCTTATGTCGGGCCGGCTCATGCCCATGCGCGACCTCCTGGCCGTGGACCGCAACTCGCCCGTCTATAACGAGACCGGGAGTCGCCGCTCCCTGTTCTATGCGCAGTCGTGGCTTCTGGCCCACTATTTGTTCAGCAAGGGGAGGCTGGCAGAAGCCGGAACCTACTTCGATCTGCTGCACAACCGTCGCCTGCCCCCGGACCAGGCCTTCTCCCAGGCGTTTGGCCAGACTCCGGAAGATTTCGATCGCGAACTGGCTGCCTACCTGCGCGTCAGCCCACGTCCGTTGCAGCGCAGTGAAGCTCCTGCCGGCATTGACACCGCCGGCTACCAGTCGGAGCCGCTCGAAGAGGTCGAGGTGCGCGCCGTGCTTGCCGATATGCATGCCCACTCCGTTAATTACCTGGATCAGGGCGTGCGCGAGCTTCAGGATCTGGCCGCCATCGCGCCCCAAAGCCTGGCTGTTCAGCGTGGCCTCGGCTACGCGTTCTTGCGCAAGGATCAGTTCGACCGGGCCGCCCAACACTTCCGCAAGGCGGCCGCCCTCGATAGCAACGATCCTCGTCTCCACTATTACTTCGCCCTGCTTCAGCAGCGCGTTCTCCAGGCCACCGGGCGCGAGCCAGATGACGTTTGGGAAGTGATCGACGCGCTGGAAAAGTCCATCTCGCTCGATCCCACATTCGCAGACGCCTACGCCCTGCTCGCCATCGCTCACATGTGGACCAACGATGCGGACGCAGCCATTACTGCCATGCGCAACGCCGTCCGGCTCAGCCCCCGCAACCTGGTGTACCAGGCGGATCTGAGCCGCTTCTATGTGGCCGCGCAGCAGTGGGACCAGGCAGCCGCCATGTTCGACCGCCTCGCGCGCTCGAGCGATGCCCAGATCGCTGCCGATGCCGTCGCTGAGCTTGACCGTATCGCCAAGTACCGCGAAGACCCCCCCGCCAAGCCCGTGCGTCAGGCTCGCCCGCCGCGCACCGACCAATGGGAATCACCCAAGTGGAAGCGGCGCGTTCCCGTCGCCCCGGTGGCGGGCCGCGAAGAACCCGAAGACGCCCCACCGGACATGCGCCCGGTGGAGAGCCTCCGTGGCCGCCTGCTGGCCGTCGATTGCTCGCATCCCACCGCCGCCATGGTTTCCATCGCCGTCGGCCAGCGCACCTGGAAGATGCACGTGAAGAACCGGCAGGGACTTCTCCTCATCGGCGCTGAAGAGTTTTCCTGCGCCTGGCGGGGCCAGGAGGTGGTCGTCAACTACCGCAAGTCCGGACCCGACTCCGGCGACCTGGCCTCCCTCGAGATCCGCACCCTGACCGCCGAACCCGTCAAGCTGAAGTTCCTGGCGCCGTGAGGTCCGCGGCAAAAAAGAAGCCCCTCCCGGCGCGACACCGGGAGAGGCCGAATCTGGTTGGAAGATCGCGTTAGACGCGCACTACGTTGGCCGCATGGAAACCTTTTGGCCCCTGCAGCAGGTCGAACTCCACCGTCTCTCCTTCGTTCAGCGTGCGGTACCCGTTCTCCTGGATGGCGGAGAAATGGACGAACACATCCTCGCCACTGGCCCTCTGGATGAAGCCGTAGCCCTTGGCCCCATTGAACCACTTCACTGTTCCCTTTTCTCTTGCATCACTCACAACTGCACCCCTTTCGCCTCAGCTTCCAGAAATTCTCCCCAGGACACCCAGAGAGAGCAGGTTGCTCGATTGCTTCCCAGTCTCACGCCGCAAGGGGATGGGCAGAAACGCCGCCGCCCCGGAACGGAGTGCGCCGTCCCGGGCGTGCCTCCCGGCAGCCCTGCTACCACGTTGTGGTATGAGGAGTTCGACTGCGAAGTACAAAACCGTCAACCTGATCCCGCCGGCGTAGCCGCCAGCGAGAAACGGCATGATATTCACCCCGCGCTCTCTTGGCAAGGGGTTCGGCTGTACGAAAGTAACTTCAGCTGCCGGAGCCCCAGGAATGCCCGCCCCGCACCCGTGGAATAATGGCGGACATGGCGAAGTCCGCCGGCCGCGAGCTGGTGCTTTCCCTGTCGCTCGCCAATCTGTGCTTTTTCGAGACCTGGCACCGCTTGCTCTTCGCCGATCCGTTCTTCATGCCCGCGTGGTCCGGCCTGGACTTGGCCGCGCTCGCACTCAACGTTGCCCTGCTTTCGGCCTTCTTTTGGATCTTGATGTCCGCCGCCCGCCGCTCCCCGTCGCGCCTCCTCGATGCGGTTCGGAAGGCGTTGCCCCTGCTGGCCCTGCTGGTCTTCCTGAATCTCCTGGCGTTGCGTTACGACCGCGCGCTGCGTGATGCGTGGGCCTCGCGCGAAGGACCGTTGCTGGCCGCGGCGCTGGCGCTCGCGCTCGTCTATGCTGCCATCCGCTGGCACCGTCCCGTGCTGGCCGCCACGGAAGTCTTTGCCTTGTCACTGGCGGCCTTCGTGCCGGTCACCTTCGGGCAGGCGGCCTGGCGTCAAATCAACTCCGCCGCGGCTGCCGATACCCGGCCCGCGCACTCGCTCAGCCTGCCGGTTGCCGGCGGTCGCCGCGTGGTCTGGATCGTCTTCGATGAGATGGACGCCCGGCCCGCCTTCCTGGCGCGTCCTCCCGGCCTGAGCCTGCCCAACCTCGATCGCTTGCGCGCGCAAGCGCTCTATGCCTCCGCAGCCCGCCAGGCCGGACTGCAAACCGTGGCGTCGTTCACATCTATCATCGCGGGACGCCAGGTGTACGGCGCGCGCCCGCAGGCAAACGAGCTTCTGGTCAGCTTCCAGCCGGATGCGGAACCCCACGAAGCCTTCAGCCGGCAGCCCAGCCTCTTCTCCAAGGCCCGTGAAGCGGGCTTCGCAACGGCCGCGGCCGGCTGGTACTTTCCCTATTGCCGCCTGCTGGAGTCCTCACTTACGCGCTGCGCATGGCAGCCCATGGACGCTCCGCCCCGCGCCGCCGACCCCGCCTTCGCCGCCATCGTGGCCGAACAGTGGCGTAGCTTGCTGCCGCTGGAAAAGCGAAGGAACCACCGCTCCCTGTATGTCTCCCTCATGCGCGCGGCCCGTGACTACGTCGCCGACCCTTCTCTCGGACTCGTCCTCATCCACGTGCCCGTGCCCCACGAGCCCGCCATTTACGACCGCGGCGCTGGTGCCCTCACCCTGCTGAGCTTCCGCCAGAGTTGGTATGAGGACAACCTGGCGCTGGCGGACCGCGCCCTGGGCGAGCTGCGCGCGGCCATGGAGCAGGCCGGAACCTGGGACAGCAGCACGGTGCTGGTCACCTCTGACCACTCTCTGCGTTACTACCGCGACTTCAACACCCAGACCGATTCCCGGGTGCCGTTTCTGCTGAAGCCCGCCGGACCCGCGCAGCCGCTGACCTACTCATCGGAGTTCAGCGCGCTGGCCACCCATGGGTTGCTGCTGGCCGCCCTCCGCGGCGAAATCACAGACACCGCCTCCGCCGCCCGCTGGCTGGACGCTCACGCCGCCACGTCTTCAACTTCTACTTCGACCGACTAGGGAACTACTGGGTACTCGCCACTCGCTACTTCTTCAAATGCTCATCCACCCATGTATTCACCGTCTCATACCACAGGCGGCTGTTCTGCGGCTTGAGCACCCAGTGCCCCTCGTCTGGGAAGTACAGGAACTTCGACGGCACGCCCTGCCGCTGTAGCGCCGTGAACATCTGCAGCCCCTCGGAAACGTCCACGCGGTAGTCGAGCTGCCCGTGGACGACCAGCGTCGGCGTCTTGAACTTGGCCACGAACCGGTGCGGTGACCAATGGCGGTACATCAGCGGATTCGCCCATGGAGTGCCATGGAACTCCCACTCCGGGAACCACAGCTCTTCCGTGCTGCCGTAGGAGGACTCGTTGTTGAAATCGCCGTCGTGCGACACCAGGCACTGGAAGCGCGTGGTGTGTCCAGCGATCCAGTTCACCATGTAGCCGCCGAACGACGCTCCCAGCGCGCACACTCGCCCACGGTCGAGAAAGGGATACTTGGCGAGCGCGTAGTCCAGGCCCGTCATCAGGTCCCGGTAGGCGCCGCCGCCCCAGTCGCCGTTGATCTTGTCGATGAACGCCTGCCCGTAGCCGGTCGAGCCGCGGAAGTTGATCATCACCACCACGTACCCGCTGGCGGCGAAAAGCTGCGCGTTCCACCGATAGGTCCAGGAATCGCCCCACGCCCCCTGCGGCCCGCCGTGCACCAGGAACTTCACCGGATATTTCTTGCTGGCGTCGAAATCCGGCGGCTTCACCAGGAACCCCTGGACCT
>DATIGQ010000114.1 GCA_035454605.1 Terriglobales bacterium | reverse complement strand
GGCGTGGCGTCGAGACCAGAGCGGCGGGGTTTTGATCCACCATGCCCTCGCGCGCCATCCAGCGGTAGAGCGAGCGCAGAGCCGCCAGGGCGCGCGCCACCGAGGTCTTGCTTAGTCCCTCATCGTACAGGTGCGAAAGGAAGGCGCGGATGCGCAGGTGGTCTACAGCGGGCCAGTCGGCGCCCGTGCCCGCCCAGGCCGCGAACCGCTCGAGGTCCTGGCGATAGGCGCGCAGCGTATGCTGCGAAGCGCGGCGCTCCGATTCCAGGGAGCGCAGGAAGCGGGCGATGGCGCGAGGGATAGAACCGTCCGGACTCGATTTCTTCTTGCTCACTCTTTCTCCTGCGTGGTGACGGGTCTCATTCCAGCACGGGCGCGCGCGCGCGGATGGTGGCTGCGGTACACGTGCTTCAGGCGGTCGAGCGCGACGTGCGTGTAGACCTGGGTGGTGGAGATATCGGCATGGCCCAGGATGGACTGCACGGTGCGCAGGTCGGCGCCGCCTTCCACCATGTGGGTGGCGCAACTGTGGCGGAGCATGTGCGGGCTGGCGCGGCGTCCGGCTGCGGAAGAGGCGCGCACCATCTGCCAGACGCGCTGGCGGGAGAGCCGGCGGGCGCCGCGCGCGACGAATAACAGCGGCGAGGCCTTCCCTGCTGCCAGCACGGCGCGGCCCTGGTCAAGGTAGAGGCGCAGGGCGTCGAGCGCAGCGCGACCCAGCGGCACGATGCGCTCCTTGTCTCCCTTGCCGCGAACCAGAACATAGCCGAGGTCCAGCTTGAGGTCCTCGCGACCGACGCCGAGGATTTCCGAGACCCGCAGGGCGCCGCCGTAAAGCATCTCCAGCATGGCGCGGTCGCGGAGAGCGAGCGCCTGCGCCAGCGGGGTGTCTTCCGCGCGCGGTGGACCGCCGAGCAGAGCTTCGACTTCGTCGCGGGCCAGCGACTTGGGCAGTACTTTCCATTGCCGCGGAGCGTCGATGTTGAGCGTGGGATCGCGGCTGACATGGCGATCGAGCAGCAGGTAGCGGTAGAGATGGCGCAGGGTAGAAAGCTTGCGCGCCACTGAGCGGCCGTCTACGGCGAGCGAGAACAGATGATCGAGGAAGTCACGGACGTCGGCACGGCGCGCGTTCGCCAGCCCGCGCTTCTTGCGATGAAGGAACCCGCCGAACTGGGTGACATCGCGCGTGTAGGCGGCGATGCTGAGGCGCGCCAGCCCTTTTTCTACCCGCAGGTAGTCCGAGAACCCCGCCAGCAGTCGTTGGTCCTGCGGGGAAAGGGCGGGAGCTGCCATGAGGGAAGTATGCGCGTTATCGGACACAGAAGGAATAGCAAGCCGGGTGCTGGCTGGACCCGCCGTTCACCCCCGCGGATTGCGGTGCGTCGTTTGACAGGGTTTTTGCCCGCCGTTTAGCCTGTTCCTTCCTACCGATTCCCTGTGGAAATCACCAGGTTTGCGGAGGTCCGATGAAGTTCCCTCGCCTGAAAGTCATGGGTGTCATGGCCGTCCTGTCATTGGCGGCGATCAGCGCGGCAGCGCAGGATTTGGCGTCGTTCGAAAAGCGCATCACGGTGAAGAAGCTGGAGAACGGGCTGACGGTGCTCATCTGCGAGCGCCCCGAGGCCCCGGTCTTCTCCTACTTCACGCACGTGGATGTGGGCGCCGTGCAGGAGGTGCCGGGCATCACCGGCCTGGCGCACATGTTCGAGCACATGGCGTTCAAAGGCACCGACAAGATCGGCACCAAGGACTACGCCCAGGAAAAGGCGGCGCTGGAGAAGGTGGAGCAAGCCTATGCGGCTTACGACCGCGAGCGCCTGAAGCGCGTGGGGCGCGATGAGAGCAAAGTCAAGGAGCTGGAGAAGGCCTGGAAGGACGCCATCGCCGAAGCCGACCAGTACGCCCTGCCGGACGAGTTCGAGGAGATCATCGAGCGCGACGGCGGCGTGGGCGTGAACGCATTCACCAACTGGGACGAAACCGGCTATTTCTACTCGCTCCCGGCCAACCGGCTGGAGCTGTGGGCGTACCTGGAGTCGGAGCGCTACCTCCACCCGGTGATGCGCGAGTTCTACAAGGAGCGCGACGTGGTGTTCGAAGAGCGCCGCATGCGCACCGACAGCCAGCCGATAGGGCGGCTGGTGGAGCAGTTCCTGGCGTCCGCGTTCATCGCCCACGGATACCACCGGCCCGTGGTCGGTTATGCCTCCGACCTGACGGCCTTTTCCGCCTCCGACGCCGAGGAGTTCCGCCGCAAGTACTACATTCCGGCGAATATGGTGGTGGCGGTGGTGGGTGATATCAAAGCGGCCGACGCCCTGCCCGTGATCGAAAAGTACTTCGGCAGGCTGCCGAACACTCCCCGGCCTGAGCCGGTGCGCACTCAGGAGCCGCCGCAGAACGCCGAGCGCACGGTCATCCTGCGCGACCAGGCGCAGCCCTTCTATCTCGAGGGCTACCACCGGCCGGACGTGCTGGATCCTGACGATGTCGTTTACGACGCCATCAGCGACATCCTTTCCAAGGGAAGAACGTCCCGCCTGTACCGCTCGCTGGTGCGGGACAAGAAGATCGCGGTGGCGGCCGCTGGATTCAGCCCCTTCCCGGGAGCGAAATATCCGCATCTGTTTGCCTTCTTCGCCGTGCCGACGCCCGGCCATACCAACCAGGAGTGCGCAGACGCCATCCATCAGGAGATCGAGCGCCTGAAAACCGAGGATGTGAGCGATGAAGAACTGCAGAGTGTAAAGACGCGGGCCAAAGCCGACCTGATCCGGCAGCTCGACAGCAACCAGGGGCTGGCGCTGCAACTGGCCACCTTCGAGCGTCGCTTCGGCGACTGGCGCGAGCTCTTCCGCCAGGTGGAGCGGATCGAGAAGGTCAGCAAGGCAGACATACGCCGCGTGGCCAACGGCGTCTTCCGCGACACCAATCGCACGGTGGGGATGATCGAGACGGTGAAACCGGCAACCCCGAAGGGAGGCCAGTAATGACGCACTTCAAACCGTTCCGCTCTCCGACCGCGTTGCTGGCGCTTTGCCTGCTGGCCGCTCCGCTAGCCGTGGGCCAGGCGACCGACTGGAAGCAGATCGCCCGGCCCCCGCTGCCGCCGTTCCATCCCCAGCAGCCGGTGCGGGTGGCACTACCCAACGGCATGGTGATCTTCCTGCAGGAAAACCACGAACTGCCGCTCATCGAAGGCATCGCCACCATCCGCGGCGGATCGCGTGAGGAGCCCGCCGCCAAGGTGGGAATGATCAGCATCTATGGCGAGGTCTGGCGGACTGGAGGTACCAAAACCAGGACCGGCGACCAGCTCGATGACTTCCTGGAAGCCCGCGGCGCGCGCGTGGAGAGCGGCGATGGCGTGGACAACACCAGCCTTTCCTTCTCCTGCCTGAAGGGCGACGTGGACGACGTGTTCGCGGTGTTCCTGGAGCTGTTGCAGCAGCCGGAGTTCCGCGAGGACAAGATCACGCTGGCCAAGACGCAGGAAAACACCGCCATCGCCCGGCGGAACGACAACGTGCAAGGCATCGCCGGCCGGGAAGCTCGCAAGCTCGGCTACGGCGCGGACAATCCCTACGCCCGCCAGACCGAGTACGCCACTGTGGCCGCCGTGACCCGGGACGATCTGCTGAACTGGCACAAAGAGTACGTGCGTCCCAACAACATCATCCTGGGCATCGTCGGTGACTTCGATCCCAAGTCCATGGAAGCCAGGCTGCGCAAGGCATTCGGCGCCTGGTCGAAAGGCCCGCAGGCCAAGGCGGCCCAACTCGAGTACGAAACGGCCAAGCCGGGGGTCTATTTCATTGCCAAGGACGACGTGAACCAGAGCGAGATCCGCATGGTGCACCTGGGTATCACGCGCGACAATCCGGATTACTTCGCGGTGGAGGTAATGAACGAGGTATTCGGCACCAGCGGACTCGCGCGATTGTTCTCCAATATCCGCTCGCGCAAAGGTCTGGCCTACCAGGTGTTTGGCTCCGTCGGCGCCGCCTTCGACCACCCTGGCCTGTTCACCATCAGCATGAGCACCAAGAGCAACACCACGGTAGAGGCCATTCAAGCGCTCCGCGAGGAGATCGACAATCTCCTGGGGCCCAAACCGGCTACGGAAGAAGAACTCAAGCGCGCCAAGGACGGCATCCTGAATTCGTTCGTCTTCAATTTCGACAGCAAGGAGAAAGTCCTGCGAGAGCGGATGCGGCTGGAGTTCTACGGGTATCCGGCGGACTTTCTGGAGCGCTACCAGGCGGGGATCGAAAAGGTGACGGTGGATGACGTCAATCGCGTGGCCAAGAAATACATCCAGAAGGACAAGCTGGCAGTGCTGGTGGTCGGCAAAGCGGCGGACTTCGACCAACCGCTGGCCAGCCTGGGTTCGGTGACCGCGCTCGATATCAGCATCCCGGAGGGCGAACCGCAAGGTCCCGCGGCGGCCGGCTCCAACGCCGAAGGCAAGGCGCTGATAGCCAAGGTGGTGACGGCCCTTGGGGGCGCGGAGAACTTGCGAGCCGTCAAAGCGATCCGCAGCAAGGAAAGCGCCATCCGCAAGACCCCGCAGGGAGACGTTCCCTTCCAGGGCGAGGGGATCGTGGTGTATCCGGACCGCAGCTGGACGAAGGTTTCGCTGCCCATGGGCGAAATGACCATCGTGATCTCACCGGAGGCGTCCTTCATGGCCATGGGAGGGATGCCTCCACGCGATGTCCCTGGCCCGATGAAACAGGAAGGCCTGAACGACATCAAGCGCGACATGGTGTACATCGCGCAGAACGCCGACAATCCCAAATTCATCTTCGCCGCTGCGGGCAAAGAGAAAGTGGGCGAGGCAGAGGCTGAGATTCTGGAGATCAGCGCCGACGGCGCTTCCCTGCGCTGGTACGTGAATCCGAAGAGCGGGCAGGTGCTGCGCGCCGCGTATCGCGCCTCCAGCATGGCGGGACCGGTGGAGCGCGTGGAGGACTACTCCGACTGGCGCGAAACCGGCGGCCTGCGCGTGCCGTTCAAGTCCACGTCCACCGAGGACGGCGAGGAAGTGGGCTCGAGCGAGAAGCTCGAACTGGAGGTCAACCCGGCTGTCGATCCCAAGCTGTTTGAGAAGCCGGTGGAGTCCGCGCCTTAACCTTCGAACCAGGGCATCCGTGGGCGAAAGGACGGCCCGGGCGGGCCGTCCTTTTTGCTTTCCGTAGGTTGCCCGCAATCTGCGCAGGAGCCTGCCGGCGGTCCGAAAGTGGACTTGACAGGAGCACAACGCGGCGTTATTGTTAGGCGAACAAAAGGCGAAACAAATGCCTCTCGAAACGCTCCTGTTCCCTTCCCCGGAGAAGACGTCCTCGCAACTGATCGGCATCGCCCGGCTTGCGGCTGAGGGCAAGGCGCTCTCCGAAGGACACGAAGTCGAGTACCGCACGCTCGACGCGCGCAGTCTGCTGAATCGCTGCGAATCGCCCCGCATGCCTTTCCGCTGGACCATCAATCCCTACCGCGGCTGCGAATTCGGTTGCCACTACTGTTATGCGCGCTACACCCACGAGTTCATGGAGCTGCGCGACGGGCGCGACTTCGAGCGCGTGATCTATGCCAAGCAGAATGCCGGCTGG
>DATIGQ010000113.1 GCA_035454605.1 Terriglobales bacterium | reverse complement strand
GCGCTCTCCTCTACCTGCAGATCACACAGGAGAGCAGCGACATCATGCTGGTGGAGAACTTCCGCTAGCCGGGGAACCGCACCGGCTTCGCGTGCGTATCCCTTACTAGAAGGACGCTGGGGAGGAGACTATGCTGACCTTCGTATTGTGGTGCATCCTCTTCGTGCTGTGCTGGCCATTGGCCCTGCTGGCGCTGATCCTCTATCCGGTGGTGTGGCTGCTGCTGTTGCCGTTCCGGATGGTGGGGATCGCGGTGGAGGGCGTGCTACGGCTGTTCCGCGCGGTCATCTTCCTGCCGGCACGCGTGCTCGGCGGCTGATCAGACGTCCATCGTCTTCAGGGCGGGGCTGACAATCAGGCGCGCCTGGGTGGCGCGTTGCACATCGTCCGCGGTTAGCCCGGGAGCCACTTCTTCCAGCGCCAATCCCTCCGGCGTCACCTTGATGTAGGCCATCTCGGTGACGATGGTATCCACCACTTGCACTCCGGTGAGCGGCAGGGTGCACTTTTTCAGGATCTTGGGCTGGCCGTCGCGCGTGGTGTGCTCCATGGCGATGATGACCCGTCGCGCCCCGGCCACCAGATCCATGGCGCCCCCCATGCCCTTCACCATCTTGCCGGGGATCATCCAGTTGGCGAGGTTGCCTTCCTCATCCACTTCCATGGCGCCGAGCACGCTCAGGTCGATGTGCCCGCCGCGGATCATGGCGAAGGAATCGGCGCTGGAGAAATACGCCGTGCCGGCGATCTCGGTGACGGTTTCCTTGCCGGCATTGATCAAGTCGGGATCCTCCTCGCCTTCGAACGGATAGGGACCCACACCCAGCATCCCGTTCTCGCTCTGGAACACAACGTCCATCCCCGGAGGGACGTGGCTGGCCACCAGCGTCGGCAAGCCGATGCCGAGATTGACGTAGAAACCGTCGCGCAGCTCGCGGGCCACGCGCTTGACGATGCGGTCGCGCTTCTCCGTGTCCTTCTGTTTATTCGTTGTGGGTGTGGTTGCCATCGTGTATCCGATGTCGAGGCGCAGCCGGCTACGCCCTTACCATGCCGCCTCCGTCCTTCGGAAGCGGGTCAGGGCCTCTTCCATCTCCGCCGGGGAAAGCCCGCCATCGGTTCCCGCTTGTACGCGGTGCCGATACGCGGCGCCGAGCAACTGCTGATACGCGTCGTCCAGCCCACCCATGGCGTGATCATACGCCGGGGCCAGCGCAGCCAGTTCCGCCGCCAGGTCTCCCAAGGTCAGCCGCCCCTCTTCGTACATGCGCAGGTAGCGCAGAACGCTGGCGCGCACTTCCTCGGTCGTGCTGTCCGGAGCCGCCATACCACCCTCAACTCTTCTTCCTCACGGTCCTGCGCTCGATCGGTTTCTCCTCGTTCACGCCCTGGAAGATGCGATTCACGTACACGCTGGGGGTGTGCACCATGTCGGGCTCGAGTTCGCCGGGCTCGACCAGTTGCTCCACTTCCGCGATGGTCACCCGAGCCGCCGTGGCCATCATGGGATTGAAGTTCCGCGCGGTCTTGCGATAGACCAAGTTGCCCCACTTGTCGCCCTTCCAGGCCTTGACGAAGGCGAAGTCGGCGCGCAGGGTGTGCTCCAGGATGTGCGGGCGCCCGTCGAACTGGCGCACCTCCTTGCCCTCTCCCACCACCGTGCCGTAGCCCGTGGGCGTGAAGAACGCCGCGATGCCGGCTCCCGCCGCCCGGATCCGTTCAGAGAATGTGCCTTGCGGAACCAGTTGCAGCTCCAGTTCGCCCTTCAGCACCATCGCCTCGAGCAGCTTGTTCTCACCCACATAGGTTCCAATGTGGCGCCCAATCTGGCGGTTGGCCAACAGCAGCCCCAGGCCTTTGCCGTCCACGCCGGCGTTGTTGCTGATGGTGGTGAGGTTGCGAGCGTTCTTGCGCACCAGCGCCGCGATCAGGTTCTCCGGCACGCCACACAGGCCGAATCCGCCCACCATGATGGCGGCGCCGTCGGTGACGTCGAAGATGGCCGCTTCGGCGCTGGCGAAGACTTTGTTCACAGAGCGTCCGATTCTAAATACCGCGACGCCGTTGGGCAAATTCGGCGGGAGTTCGCAAGAGCGACCGGACCCACCCTCCCACAGCGCGCGAGGCGCTTTCGGGGGAATGGCTACGTTCCACCCGTTCGACAATGCTGCTGCCCACCACCACCGCATCGGCGAAACGTCCCACGGCCCGGAACTGCTTTGGTGTGGAGATGCCGAAGCCTACGGCGATGGGGAGGTCGGTGTAGCGGCGCAGTCGCGCGACCAGCTGCCGGGCAGCTCCTGAAAGCGAACGCCGTGCCCCAGTGACGCCGGTGCGCGAGACGGCATACACGAATCCCGTGGACGCCTTCGCGATGCGGTGCAGCCGCGCGTCGCTGCTGGTCGGCGCAGCCAGGAAGACCGTGGCGAGATTGCGCGACCGCATCTGCCGCAGGTAGTCGCCCGCTTCCTCGACCGTCAGGTCGGTGATGAGGGCGCCGTCCACGCCGGCGCGCGCGGCCGCTTTGCAGAAGCGCTCCAGGCCGAAGCGCAGCACCGGGTTGAAGTAGGAAAAAACGATCAGCCCGGCCGCGGGCCGGTCGTGGCGCAACTCACGCGCAAGTCGAAGCACGTCCCCGAGCGTGGTGCCGCGCTCCAGCGCGCGATGGCTGGCGCGCTGGATCACCGGCCCGTCGGCCACGGGATCGCTGAAGGGCACACCCAGCTCGATGACGGCGGCGCCGGCGTCGATGGCGGCCAACGCCGCCGCTCGTGTCGTGGCCAGGTCGGGATCGCCACAGGTCAGGTAAGCGACGAATGCAGGCCGAGGTGAGAGATTAAGGGGCATGGCGAGCGGTCAACGGTTCCCCTTATTCTCCATCAGGATTCCCATGTCCTTGTCTCCGCGCCCGGAAAGGTTGATCAGGATGATGTCGCTCTTCTTCATCTTCGGCGCGCGTTTTACCGCTTCCGCCACCGCGTGCGCCGACTCCAGCGCCGGGATGATGCCTTCGGTCCGTGCCAGCAGGCTGCATGCAGCCAGGGCTTCTCGGTCCGATGCGGCCACGTACTCGGCGCGGCCGGCGTCGCGTAGCGCGGCGTGCTCGGGACCGATGGCCGGATAATCGAGCCCGGCGGAAACGGAATGCGTCGGCGCAACCTGTCCCGCCGCATCCTGCAGCAGGTAGGAATAGGTTCCTTGCAGCACGCCCGGCGAGCCGCCGCGGAATCGCGCCGCGTGCTGGCCCAGCTTGCGCCCGCAGCCGCCGGCCTCCACGCCGATCAGCTTCACTTTCTTGTCCCGAAGGAAGCGATGAAAGATGCCGATGGCGTTCGAGCCGCCGCCCACGCACGCAATCACCGCGCTCGGCAGCCGGCCTCGAGCGGCCAGAATCTGCTGGCGCGCTTCGCGCCCGATGACCGACTGGAAATCGCGCACCATGGTGGGATAGGGATGGGCTCCCAGCACGCTTCCCAGCAGGTAGTGCGTGGTCCGCACGTTGGTCACCCAGTCGCGCATGGCCTCGTTGATGGCGTCTTTCAGCGTGCGCGAGCCCGCATCTACGCCGCGCACTTCCGCGCCCAGCAACCGCATGCGGAAGACGTTCAGCTCCTGGCGGCGCATGTCTTCCGTGCCCATGTACACCACGCACTCGAACCCGAACAGCGCGCACACCGTCGCGGTGGCTACGCCGTGCTGTCCCGCGCCGGTTTCCGCCACCACGCGGCGCTTGCCCATGCGTTCCACCAGCAGCGCCTGCCCCAAACAATTGTTGATCTTGTGCGCGCCCGTGTGCAGCAGATCCTCGCGCTTCAGGTAGATCTTCGCGCCACCGAGTTTCTTCGTAAGTCCTTCGGCGAAGAACAAAGGCGTCGGCCGCCCGGCGTAGTGACGCAGCAGGTCATCAAGCCGGCGCTGGAAACTGCGGTCGCGTCGCGCCTGCTCGTACGCTCGCTCCAGCTCCTCGAGCGCGGCTACCAACGTCTCCGGAACGTACCGTCCTCCGTAGGGGCCAAAGCGCCCCGACGAGGTGCCCCTCTTGGCTTTCGTCCTCACAGGCGTGAGTACTCCTTGTCCGCCTGCCGTACTGCCTCGATGAAGGCGCGGACCTTCTCAGGATCTTTCTTGCCGGGCTCACGCTCGACTCCGGTGGCCACGTCCACGCCCCAGGGGCGCAAGATACGAATCGCCTCGGCGACATTCGCGGGGGTCAACCCACCCGCCACGATGACCTTGACCCAGGAAGCCATCATCGTCACTAGAATTCTTCCGCGGGTCCAATCGAATGGCGTTCCGGTGCCACCTCGCTTCTGGGGAGTGCCAGAGTCCACCAATAACGCGTCTATGTTGCCCGTCCTAACCGGTTCGCCGCCCTGTCCCTGGTCGACAATCCCCAAAGGAACCGGATCCCACCCCATGGCGCTCCCCTTGTCCGGATCTTTCCACCATGGAAGCACTAACCCGGCGCGAATCACCCTCAACGTGTGTCTGCCCGAGGACCTTTGCTTGATGGCACGAGGCGTTTCGGATGGTTCATCCCCGTGCAACTGAATGGCGGTAAGGCCGACTTGATTGGCGGCCTCCATCATTCGATCGACAGTCTCATCTACGAAAACGCCAACCTTCTCTACTCCTTCGGGAAGTGCCGGAATGATTTCCCGCGCCAGTTCCGGCGTCACCTGCCGCGGGCTCTCCGCGAACACGAAGCCCAGCGCATCCGCGCCCGCATCCACTGCCAGGCGCGCGTCCTCGAGATTCGTGGTTCCGCAGATCTTGATCCAGGTCATTCGCGTCGCATCTTTCGGAGGGGCACGACTTTAGTCGTGCCGAAATCGGCTCCCAAAAGACTTCGGGCTTCAGCCCCCTGAGGTGAAAAAAGAAGCTACCCCGCCCCGGTATTACCCCGCACTTCCGCCAGCAGTCGCGCCAGGGCGTCGCCGGGCGCGTCTTCCCGCATGAGCGACTCGCCGATCAGGAATGCCCCGTAGCGTGCATCGCGCAGGCGCAGAATGTCCGCCGCCGACTGGATGCCGCTCTCCGCCACGCGGAATACGGTTGCCGGCAGGTGCGGCGCCAGCCGCAGGGCGGTTTCCAGGTCTACCTGGAACGTCCGCAAATCGCGGTTGTTCACTCCGATCAGATCGCAACCCGCCGCCAGCGCTCGCTCGATCTCGCCCTCGTTATGCACCTCGCACAGGGCGTCGAGTCCCAGTTCACGACACTTCGGCGCCAGCGCCCGCAGATCGAGATCGCTCAGCGCCGCGACGATAAGCAACACGGCGTCCGCCGCGAACGCCCGAGCCTGCACCAACTGGAACTCATCCACGATGAAGTCCTTGCGCAGGCAGGGAAGCGGACTGGCAGCCGAAGCCTCGCTCAGGTCGGCCAGCGAGCCCTGGAAGAATTCTTCTTCCGTGAGGACGCTCAGAGCTGTGGCGCCGCCGTGCGTGAGCTGCCAGGCGAGCGTGGCCACCTGGAAGCTGCCGCGAATCAGCCCGCGCGAGGGAGAGGCGCGCTTGATCTCCGCGATGATGGCGGCGCCCTTGGCGGCATCGCGTTCCAGCGCCTGGCGGAACCCCCGCGGAGTATGCGACGCAGCGCGGCGCTCCAGGTCGGCGCGGTCCGTGTTGCGCTTGGCCTCGGCCACGCATTCCCGCGTTCGAGCCACGATCTGGTCCAGCGTCACGGCCATTGCAAGCCTCCGAGTATAAACCTCAGGGCCGGTATCCTTTGGGGACATGGCATGTCTGCCCGCCCGGCATCGGCGGCCGTGGTGCGGGTAGTGGGTCAGTTCCCGGTAAGCCCGCGTCCAAGTGAACGGCACCTTTCCGTGGGAACTATAATGGCGCGCGGATGGCCCTCACCTCTGGCACGAAGCTCGGCCCCTATGAGATCGTCGCGCCACTGGGCGCCGGCGGGATGGGCGAGGTGTATCGTGCGACTGACTCGAAGCTCGGGCGTGACGTAGCCCTCAAGGTGCTGCCCGCTGGGATGGCGCACGATCCAGAACGGCTCGCGCGCTTTCGTCGTGAGGCGAAGACCCTCGCCCAACTCGACCACCCGAACATCGTCACCATCCACTCGGTGGAGGAATCCGACGGCGTCCACTTCCTGACCATGCAGCTCGTCGAAGGGCAGTCACTCGACCGGTTGATTCCGCAGGGCGGACTCCCCATCGAGCGGATTGTCGAGATTGGAGGCGCGCTGGCCGACGCGCTGGCCGCCGCCCACGAAAAGGGCATCGTGCACCGCGACCTCAAGCCCGCCAACGTCATGGTGGGCGCGGCCGAGTCCGTCAAGATGCTGGATTTCGGACTGGCGAAGGAGACCCGCGCGACCGACCCCGCGGACGCCACGCTGACTTCAGCGGCGCACACGGCGCCGGGAATCGTGATGGGGACGCCGGCCTATATGTCTCCGGAGCAACTCCAGGGCCGGGCGCTGGACCACCGCACCGACCTCTTTTCGCTGGGCATCCTGCTCCACGAGATGGCGACCGGGCAGCGCCCGTTTCGCGGTCCTTCCTCGGCGGAGCTTGCCTCTTCCATCCTGCGCGATACCCCGGCGCTGGTCACTGACGTTCGTTCCGATCTGCCCAGTGATTTGGCCCGCATCATCCGGCGCTGTTTGGAGAAGGACCCGCGCCACCGCGTGCAGACCGCTCGCGATGTAGCCAACGAGTTCCGCGATCTGCGACGGGCGGCACACGCAACCCCGCTCGAGCCCGTTCCCTTGCCTTCCGTGACCACGCCGGATTCGGGCGCTGCCCCATCCATCGCCGTGCTGCCTTTCGCTAACATGAGCACGGACAAAGAGCAGGAGTACTTCAGTGACGGATTGGCGGAGGAGATCATCAACTTGCTGGTGCAGGCAGCCGAGCTGAAGGTGATTGCGCGCACGTCGTCGTTTGCGTTCCGGGGCAGGGAGGAGGACGTTCGAAAGATCGCGCAGACGTTGAATGTTACTCACATCCTGGAAGGCAGCGTACGGCGAGCGGGGAATCGCATCCGTGTGGCGGCGCAGCTGATTGCGGCGACGGATGGGTCCCACCTGTGGTCGGAGCGGTATGACCGGGAGCTGAGTGACATCTTTGCCGTGCAGGATGAGATATCGGCGGCGATCACCGGAGCTTTGCGAGTGAAGCTTTCGGGAGGGACTGCGCCCCAACGCTACATACCGAAGCTCGCAGCCTATGAGGCTTATCTAAAGGCCAGGTATCTGGAGGCCAAGGTTACCCCGGAGTCGCTGGAGCTGGCGAGACGATACTATGAGCAAGCGAGTGAGCTCGATCCGGCTTTTGGCCTGGCTCATGTTGGCCTGGGATATTACTGGTCGACCTTGACGCATTTCGGCCGGTGCCCGGCGCATAAGGCTGTGCCGGCAGCGCGTGCGGCAATCCAGCGGGCCCTGCAGATCGATCCTTCCCTTCCGGACGCGCATGCGTTTTTGGGCTATCTGGCGGCAATCTATGACATGGATTGGGCGGCGGCGGAGCGGCACTTCGATTTCCCGATGGCGAAACAGGCGGGTTTTGCCATCATCCGGCCGATGTATAGCGGGTTTCAGTTCCTGCGAGGCAACGTGGAGCAGGCGATCAAACTGGCACAGCGCGCGATTGAAGAGGACCCGCTCGATGTATGGTCCCGGATGAATCTGCATGCCTATCTACAGGCAGCGGGCCGGGACAGTGATGCGCTTGAGCAATTGAAGAAGGTGCTGGAACTGGACGAGAACCAGGTGGTGGCCCTGGTGTCGATGGCGATGATTCACGCGGACAAAGGTGATCTCCCGCAGGCGTTGGTGATCGCCCGGCGTGCCTATGCGATTGGGCCATGGCTTCCCGATACGATTGGCGTGCTTGCCGCCTTGCTGCGGCGCAATGGAGACGACGCCGAATCCCGGTCCCTCGCGCAGGCGCTTGGTTCCGACGAGGCGCTCGGTGACGCCCGCGCCCATGCACTCTTTCACCTGCTTTGTGGCGAATTGGATCTTGGAGCCGATTGGATCGAAAAGGCGATCGAACAGCGTGACGCGTCCACGATGTTCTATCTCCGCTTTGTCGTCTGTAAAGGGCTGAGAGCCAGTCACCGCTGGCCGAAGATCGCGAAGATGGTGAATATGCCAGTGGGAGCGCAGGCCCAAGCATCCACCCTGCTGCGTTGACTGGCGGAATGGGGTCGCGCCTCCACTTGGACGTATAGTCGGCAAACCGGAAACTGACCCACGACCGTGGGGCGGACTTGCTTGACAGTCCTCGCGTGCGCGGCTACGTTCGTGACGCACCTCTGATGGCCACGCGTTCCCCCAGTCGCAAGTCCAAGCCAGGTCCACGCCGCGACCCGGCCGCGACCTATTCCGTCCTCTTGGACGTGATGCGCTCCTTGGCGGCTGAGCGCCAGCTCGACGACCTGTTGCTCAAGATCACGCAGAAGGCGACCGAGGTGCTCGGCGCCGATCGTTCCACCATCTTCCTGGTGGACGAGGATAGGGGCGAGCTTTGGTCCAAAGTGGCGCAGGGCGCGGATATGAAGGAGATCCGCGTCCCTCTCACCGCCGGCATCGCCGGCCACGTGGGCCGCACCGGCGAGACCCTCAACATTCCGGACGCCTACCAGGACCCGCGCTTCAACATCGACGTGGACAAGCGCACCGGGTACCGCACGCGCACCATTCTGGCCGTGCCCATGCGCAATCGCCAGGGGAAGATTCTGGGCGTGGTGCAGGTGCTGAACAAGGGCGCCGGCGTCTTCACCGCGGATGACGAGACCCTGCTCGAAGCCTTCGCCTCGCAGGCCGCCATCGCCGTGCAGAATGCGCTGCTCAACGAAGAAGTGCAGAAGCGCATGAAGACCTCGGAGATCCTGCTCAACGTCATGCGCGAAGTCTCCGCCGAACTGGAAATCGACAAACTGCTGCAGACCATCGTCGAGCAGACCTCGGCGGCCATGAACGCCGAGCGCTGCACGCTCTTCCTGGTGGACCGCGTCACCGGCGAGCTGTGGTCCAAGGTCGCGCAGGGTCCGGAGATGAAAGAGATCCGAGTGCCCAAAGGCGCCGGTATCGTCGGCCACGTCGCCAACACCGGAAGCACCGTCAACATCCCGGATGCCTACAAGGACCCGCGCTTCAACCCGGAGGTGGACAAGCGCACCGGCTACCGCACCCGCTCCATCCTCACCATGCCCGTCCGCGATGAAAAGCAGGAGATCATCGGCGTCATGCAGGTGCTCAACAAGCGCACCGGCCCTTTCAGCGCCGAAGACGAAGAGCTGATGGCCGCGCTGGCTTCCCAGACCGCCATCGCGCTCGAGAACTCGCGCATGTTCGAGGAAGTGCGCTACATGAAGAACTACAACGAGAGCATGTTGCGCACCATGGCCACCGGTGTGGTCACACTCGACCCCGAGGGCGGCCTGGCCTACTGCAACCTGGCCGGCCTGGACCTCTTCTGGCGCGGCGGCGAGCTCGAGCCCGGACAGCCCTACACCGAGTTCTTCGGCCACGACCAGAATCCGGAGATCGTGGACGCCATCGGCCAGGTCGTCCAGGGCGGCGAGAGCTACACCGCCTACGACGTCAAGTATTTGAAGAACGAAGAAGAGACCATGAACGTCAATCTTCACGTCCTGCCTCTCAAGGACAGCAAGGACAAATCTTTGGGTGTGGTGGTGGTCGCCGACGACATCACCCAGGAGCAGCGGCTGATGTCCACGCTCTCCCGCTACGTCACCCGCCAGATCGCCGAGCAGCTCCTCAAGGACCGCGACCGCCTGAAGCTGGGCGGCAATCGCTCGGTCGTGGCCGTGCTCTTCTCCGACATCCGCAACTTCACCACGCTTTCCGAGCGCCTGAGCGCGGAAGAAGTGGTGGAAATGCTCAATGATTACTTCACGCGCATGATCGATCCCATCTTCCGTTACGAGGGAACGCTGGATAAGTTCATCGGCGACGCCATCATGGCGGTGTTCGGAGCGCCCGTTCACCATGACGACGACTGCCTGCGGGCGGTGCGCTGCGCCATCGAAATGCGTCGCGCCCTGCGCGAATACAACCGCGTGCGCGAATCACGCGGCCTTCCCACGATCGAGACCGGCATCGGCATCACCTGGGGTGAGGCGGTCAGCGGGAACATCGGCTCGGAACAGCGCATGGACTACACCGTGATCGGCGACACCGTGAACGTGGCTTCTCGCCTGGAAGGGCTGACCAAAGCCTATCCCTGCAAGATCCTGGTCAACGACCTCATCTACGAAACGGTCAAGAGGGAGATCGAATGTGTCGACCTGGGCAGCGCCCAGGTCAAGGGCAAGGAAGGCAGCGTCCGTATCTACGGCGTCCCCGACCCCGAGGATTGACGCCCCGGAATGGGACAAAGGTGGTCCCGCACCCCCGTCAATTTGTGTAATTGACACTCCGGTCCCGGCACGATACCGTGTGTCCCATAGTGACTCCCAGCGAAGCATCCCTGGATCCCTTCCAGGAGGTTCCGGCCTGAGTTCCGCGTTCAGGCTTCTGAGGGCGTGGCCGCCTTCGTGTGGCTCGGGCTGAGGTGTGCGCCCGCGCTCCCGGAGGGAGCGATGATCGGCAAGACCATCGGCCAGTACCGCGTCGACCAGAAGCTGGGCGAGGGCGGCATGGGCGTGGTGTACCGCGCCACCGACCTGCAACTGGACCGCCCGGTCGCCATCAAGATGCTTTCCAGCATCCCGCCGGGCTTCCAGCGTGAGGCCATGGCCCGCTTTCTGCGTGAAGCCAAAGCGTCTTCCGCTCTGCAGCATCCCGCCATCCTGGTGCTCTTCCAGATGGGGACCGATGGCGAGACGCCTTACATCGTCATGGAGTACGTCGAGGGCCAGACGCTGAAGGCACTCATCGGCGGCCGGCCGATGCCCATCCGGCAGCTCTGCGAAACCGCCATCCAGGTGGCCAGCGGCCTGGCGGCGGCGCATGAGAAAGGCATCATCCATCGCGACATCAAGTCGCAGAACATCATGGTCACCCACCGTGGTCAGGCCAAGATTTTCGACTTCGGTCTGGCCAAGTTCAAGGAACAGGTCAAGTCGGGAGTCGCCGCCCCGCGCCAGGACAAGACCATGGTCTATGACGCTACGGCGCTTTCCGTCGAGCCCGACCCCAAGGAGTTCAAGACCCAGGTCGGCCAGGTGATGGGCACCGCCAGCCACATGTCGCCGGAGCAGGCCATGGGCGCCGAGGTGGATACGCGCACCGATGTTTTCTCGTTCGGGGTCATGCTCTACGAGATGGCCACCGGGCAGCAGGCCTTCGAGTCCGAATCCATTGGCGCCACGCTGTTGAACATCCTCAAGAAAGAGCCACGCCCGGCGCGGGAAGTCAATCCCGAGATGCCGACCGAGCTGCATGAGCTCATCCACATGTGCGTGCGCAAGCAGCGCGAGGAGCGGCCCAGCGCCGAGGAGATCGTCACTCGGCTCAAGAAGATCGAGGCGGCGCTTTCCGGCAGGATGCCCTCCGGCGCGCAGCCCGCCGCGCCCGCGCCGGCCGCTGCCGCTGCCCCCACCGCCATGGCGGTTCCCCCGGCGCCCACGGCCATGCGCGTGCCGGAAGCTGCCCCGCCTCCACCGCGACGCACGGTTGCGCCCTGGCAGGGTACGCGCACCTTCTCCGACCGCACGCCCTCGGGAGCCGGCGCTCCCGCCGCGCCGCCGCCGGCAGCACCTCCTCCTCAGCCCAGGGCGCCGGCGCGGTACGTTCGCGAATCCGGCGCTGCGCCGCCGCTGCGCGAGGTCGAAATTCCGCCGCCTCCCTCCCAGGCTCGCCGGGAGATGTACTGGACGCTCAAGCTTGTGCGTCTCTTCGTCTCCTATGCCTCCATGCTGGTACCTTTCGCGTTTTTCCTGCACTTTGTGGTGGCCGGTGGGCTGCTCAAAGAGAAGTTCATCGCGGGCACGCCGCTGATGGGCCTGATCCAGAATATCGCCCTACCGGTGGAGCAGGTCGCGCGCAGCATCGTCGCCGGAAGCTGGAAATTCCTCGGCCTCGATTGGCTGATCTTCGCCCTCGGACTGCTGATGGTGGCGCTGCGCTTCGCCGTGGTCATCCCCCTGGAGCGCGCCGAGCGCCTGGCCAAGGGCGGAAGACGGTAATACAACCTTAGAATCCTCCTCACAAGATTGATTTACTGGATAAACGCAACGACTAACGTCCGATTGGGCATCGTTTCCCGACCTCGTGGTGGAGACTGGCTTGCCAACGAAGTTTCTGCGCTCAAGGATGCAGGGGTGGACACGCTAGTGTCCTTGCTGACCGAGGCCGAAGCTGCTGACCTTGACCTCGCGAGTGAAGGCAGCGTTTGTCGTGCGGCGGGTGTGGGATATCTCAGTGTCCCGATCGAAGATCGATCCGTTCCTCGACTGGACGCTACGTTCCGCGGAGCTATCGACCGCTTGGTGACCAAACTGCAGGACGGGAAAGTCATTGTAATCCACTGTCGTGCGGGAATCGGGCGTTCACCGCTACTGGCGGCTTGCCTCCTGGTGCGCTTGGGTTTTGCGCCGGAGGAAGCGCTGCTCATGATCGGCCTAGCAAGAGGATTTTCAGTACCGGAGACTACCGAACAGCGTGAGTTCGTGTTGCGGTTCGCTGCCTCTTCTGGGTCGAGGACCTAATCAACGATCCCAGGATGGCTGGTGCCGAAGAAGGGACTCGAACCCCCACGCCCTTGCGGGCACATGGACCTGAACCATGCGCGTCTGCCAATTCCGCCACTTCGGCACTTCGGAGAGCGAGCGCCGCGGGAAGACGGCGCGTCTCTGATGGCAGGAACAACACTTCTATTTTCGGTGAGCCCCGCGCGGCTGTCAACGTGGCCCTCGTACGCCTAAACCTGCACGCCTGCCCGCCCGATCAGTCGCTCGATGCGCTTGGGAATCGGCGGATGGGTGGCAAACAGGCCAGCAAAGTCCGCGCCCGAGAGCGGCTTCACGATGAACAGGTGCGCGCTGGAAGGCGAGGCCGCCATGGGCAAGCGCTTGGAATAGGCGTCCAGCTTCTCCAGGGCCCGTGCCAGCCCATAGGGATTGCCGGTCAGCTCGGCGCCGGTGGCGTCGGCGGCGTACTCACGCGAGCGCGAAACGGCGAGCTGGATGAGCATGGCCGCCAGCGGGGCCAGGAACAGCATGAGCAGAGCGCCGATCCCGCCACCGCGATCGCGATCGCCACGGCCGCCGTAGCCGCCGAAGATCAGGCCCCAGCGGGCGATGCTGGCGAAATACGTGATGGCGCCGGCCAGCGTCGCCGCAATCGAGCTGATGAGAATATCGCGGTTCTTCACGTGGCCCAGTTCGTGCGCCAGCACGCCTTCCAGTTCTTCATTGTTCAGTAGCTTCAGGATGCCCACGGTCACCGCCACGGACGCGTGGTTCGGGTTGCGGCCGGTGGCGAAAGCGTTGGGCGAGTCGGTGGGGATGACGTACAGCTTGGGCATGGGCATACCCATGCGCTGCGTCAGCCGCTCCACAGTGTCATAGACCTGGGGCAACTGCTCGCGGGTAGCGGGTTGCGCCCGGTAGGCCGCCAGTGCCAGCTTGTCGGAATAGAAATAGGCGACGAAATTCATCACCACGGCCAGCCCCAGTGCCCACACCATGCCGTTCGGGCCGCCGAACGCGCGCCCCAGCATCATGAGCAGCAGCGTCATCGCGGTGAGCAGAAATGCCGTCTTGAAGGTGTTTCCCATGGATTCTCTTGTGCCTCAGTCTACAGGCATTAGATGAAAGCGGATGTTCCCGGGGTGCACGACCGGAAGCCTCCGGTGGTAAGGGTCACGGAAAAAGCGTAGAGCAGACTCCACCGACATGGTACGGACTCAACGCTGGAAAGGTTCGACTTCGCTAACCGGCCTTCTTGGTACGGCTTACGGCGCGGGCCAGAGTGAGGTCGAGGGCCGCCTTGGCTTTTTCATACTCTTCGGGAGAGATGCGTCCCTGCTGGCGGTCCAGTTCCAGCGAGAACAGTTCTTCTTTGAGAGCGTTGAGCAGCAGGGAAGAACGGTCGGCCGTCGATGGCGCGGCGGGCGAGACACCCGCAACCACCGGCCGAGCGACGGAAACAGTAGCGCCGCCGGCGGCAGCGGGCGCGGGACGCGGGCGCCGCATGATCTGGAAAGCGCCGAAGGCGAGCAGCAACGCGAAGCCGCCCAGGATCCACCAGCGGTACTGGCGCAGCGGGTCGGGAGCTTCCGAAGGCGGGCCGAGGCCGCCACCCGGACCGCGGCCCTGAGCGGAGCCTCCGCTGGCAGCGGCTGCCGCCGCCGAGCCTCCCGCGGTGGAACCAATCTCCGGCATCGTGCCGGTGCCGGCAATGCGATACGCCGGTTCGCCACCGGGTGCGACCGTGGTGGCCACGTGGATGAGAGCGCCCTGGTCTTCCATATTCTGTTGGAAGCCGGCGGACCCGGGGGCGGGCGTGAACTGCATGGAGGCCGGGTGCATGACCACCAGGTGCTCGACCGGCAGCGTGAGCCGCGGCTTGATGTCGAGTTGCCCGCTGTAAGGCAGCGTGTAAGAGAGCTGGAAGCGGGTCTCGCCCGGGCGGATGGGGAAGACGAAACCGTAGTGCCCCTTGTCGTCCATGGGCACGGGCGCGGAGTTCACCGGCAGGCCGCCCGGGCCGGCGGCCAGAGCGTTGTCGATCTGTGCGCCGGCGGGCAAGTAGACCTGCAGGGTACGCTTGTCCATCCAGGTGCGCGGGGGACTGGACTCATTCTTGATGCCGTAGACCTCAGTCACCTGCAGGCCGGAAGCGTCCGCCTGGTACCGCAGGACGTTCACGATGCCGCGGACACCCTCAACCTTGGCGGCCGCGTCAAAAATCTCAACCTCGACCGACTCCGTGCCCGGCGGCGCCTGGCGGAAGTAGTTCACGTCCTGGTGGTTCACACGCACCATGCGCGGCAGGTTGGCGTCGGCCACCGTGAAGGAGAAGCGGCCCTGGGCGTCAGACTTGGTCCGCGCTTCTTCCTCCATGCCCTGGTCCATGCGCAGGAGCACGACCTCGGCGCCGGGCTGGGCCTTGCCCGTAGTCGAGTTGCGGACGGTGCCGGTCAGTGTCTGGGCAAGGGCGGAGAGAGGGAGCAACACTAGGGTGAGAAGGGCAATTTGGCGAAGTCTCATAGGGATGAAAGATTCAGAATGCGGGAGCTCCTTGAGCCCGACTGCGTTCGATGTCATCGATCTCGGCGAGGATCTGAGCGGCTTCGGCTTCCAGAGTGTCGCGCATGGCGAAGTAGTCGCGCTCCGGGAACTTGCCCGCCTTGAACTCAAAGTTGAGGTCGCGCAGGTTGTCGTAGACGACGTCCTTGCGCTCCAGCAGGTACGCGAGGCGCGTCTTCTCCGGGGTGGCGAACTCGGGCTCGCGCACATAGAAGATGTAAACCAGCAGCAGCGCGGTGAGCAGGAGGCAAGCGGCGGCGATCATAGCTCCGTCTCCCTGCGGGCACGTTCGCGATAAGGATTGAGCGCGGGGGATGCAATCTCCGCCCCGGCCACAGCGCCGTGCAGGCGCCAGCGCTGCACCACCCAAACCACCAGCAGGGTGCCGACCAGGAAGGTAACCCCCGGCATGATCCAGGCGATCAGGTTGAAGCCCTTGGCTTCCGGCGCCGCCAGTACGGTCTCGCCATATTTCTGCACGAAGGCCTGGCGGACCAGATCGTCCGAGTCACCGCGGGTGAGCGCGGCCTGCAACTCCTTGGTCATGCGGTCGGAGGCCGAGCAGCCCACGTGGTTGCACTGCAGCAGGATCTGGCGGCAGCCGCAGGTGCACATCAGCGAATTGCCCAGTTGCTGGTAGCGCGCGGCAGTGTCGCCGGCGCCGAGGAATAGGATCGAGACCAGGGCGACGGCGAGAGCGTGAAAAGCGCGGCGCGTGTACCGTGACGCCCGCGTTGGCAACCGGAAACCCATCAGTCGCCGACCTCCACGGCTTCCGATTCCTTGGCCGTCTCCGCACGCGGCTCGGCTGCACGGGTTCTTGCGACGGCCGCGGCCGGCTGCAGGTTGGGCAGCATGGCGATCAGCGTCCCCAGGACGACGATTCCCACACCGATCCACACCCACATCACCAATGGGTTGAGGTGGGCCTTGATGATGGGCCGGTCGGTTTCCTCGTTCTTGCCGGCGTAGACCAGGTACAGGTCTTCCTTAAGGGTGGAGCGGTTGGCCACGATGGTTGCGGTCTGGTCGCTGGCCTTGTAGAAGCGGCGCTCCGGATACATGGTGGCGATGAAGCTGCCATTCTTGTAGACGTCGAGGATGGCCAGGTCGCGGAAGGCGTTGGCGTTGTCATCCTGCGTGTACGCGCGGCTCACCAGGGTGTAGGGACCGATGGTCATGGAGTCGCCGAAGCCCATTTCCTGCTCCACGTCGCGGTTAAAGGCCGCGCCCGCCAGGCCTACGAACAGGACCACCATGCCAAAGTGCACGATGTAGCCGCCGTAGCGGCGGGTATTGCGCCGCGTGAGCTGGACCATCGCCGCCATCAGGTTCTGGCCGGTGTGGCTGGAAATGACGCGCCCGCCGCGCACGAATTCGGTGGCGATCGTCAGGGTGACCAGCACAGCCAGCGCAATCGCCATGATCGAGTAGGCGACCGACGCGTCCTGCCAGGGCCGCATGCCGCTGAGAATCAGCGCGATCGCGGTCAGCGCGCCGAACAGGGCGGGGATGCCGAAGCTGCGCTTCAGGCTCTCCCACGAAGTGCGCCGCCAGGCCAGTAGCGGCCCGACGCCCGTCAGCAGCAGAAGGAACAAGCCGATGGGAATGTTGACGCGGTTGAAGAACGGCGGTCCCACCGTGATCTTGGTGCCCTGCACCCACTCCGAGAGGATGGGGAACAACGTCCCCCAGAGCACAGCGAAGCAAGCCACCAGCAGCACCAGGTTGTTGAACAGGAAGCTGGACTCACGCGAGAGCAGAGATTCCAGGCGGTTCTCGCTCTTGAGGTGGTCGCGGTTGCGCAGGAAAAAGAACAGGCACACGGAGAAGGTCAGCGCCAGGAAGACGACGAACCAGGTCCCGATGGAAGACTGCGCGAAGGCGTGCACCGAGCTGACCACGCCGCTGCGGGTGAGGAAAGTGCCCAGGATGGAGAGCAGGAAGGTGGAAAAGATGAGCCACATGTTCCACACCTTCAGCATGCCGCGTTTCTCCTGCATCATCACCGAGTGCAGGAACGCAGTACCGGTGAGCCAGGGCATGAGGGAAGCGTTCTCGACCGGGTCCCAACCCCAGTAGCCGCCCCAGCCCAGCACGGAGTAGGCCCAGTGCCCGCCCAGAAAGATGCCAATGGTGAGGAAGCACCAGGTCACCATCGTCCAGCGTCGCGTGATGTGGATCCACTTCTCGCCGGGATAGCGCATGATGAGCGCGCCCAGCGCGAATGCAAACGGGACGGTGAACCCCACGTAACCCAGGTAGAGCATGGGCGGGTGGATCACCATCTCGGGATACTGCAGCAGCGGATTCAGGCCGTTGCCGTCGGCGGGAATGTTGCCCTGCAGCAGCGCGAAGGGATGAGCGGCGAAGTTGACCAGCAGCAGGAAGAAGACCTCCACTCCCGCCAGAATGAGCGAGGCGTAGGCCACCAGCCGGGTATCCACACGATGGCGCACACGGACCAGCAAGCCGTATCCGGCCAGCAGCCAGGCCCAGAATAAGAGCGAGCCCTCCTGTCCGGACCAGAGCACAGCGAACTTGTAAGCGGAGCCGAGTTCCCGATTGCTGTGCCGGGCGATGTAGGAGTTGGAGAAATCGTTGACGAAGGCAGAGACCACCAGGGCGACACACGCGCCCGAAAGCGCGACGAAGAGGGCAATCCCGGCGCGGCGAGCCGTCTCACCCAGGCGCTCGGAAGCGCCAGGCAAAAGCGCCATCAGGCCGGCGCCGAAGCAATAGACGCTCAGGGCCAGCGAGAGCAGGAGCGCGTAGCTGCCAAACTCAGCCATATTCAGGAGGGGCGTCTAATTCTTTCAAACCGAAAGGACTTAGGCAAACCCCAACCGCCAAGAAGCCATGCTTACATAGGGACGGACGGCGGGATGTGACATACGTCACGCCTGCAGGAAAGGCGGAAGCGGCTCCTGCTCAGGCGGTACGGAGGTCGCGGCGGGCCAGAACCTCGGCTTCGGCGCGCAGCCAATCTTCAGTGTCGTGCCCATCCTCGTAGCCGCGCTCGACATAGAGCTCGTAGGCGCGCTCGCGAATCTCCTCCTCCAGCCCGTCGAGCACAGAGGGGGCGTGGTTGGGATCGGACTGGGCCGACTTGGGCGGCTTGGCCGCGCGGCCGGCGGAACCGATGCTCTTGCGCTTGATCGTGGCCATGGCGTTTTCACTCCTTGCCAGCGGAATCTGCTCGAGGCAGTGGAGTCACTCTCTAATCTAGCGCAAAAACTTGTGGAATTCACCGTGAGTCACGGACTTTTCACAATCGGCGCTCGGGGATCGATTGGGGCAAACAAAACGCAGTCTCGCGGAAGAACCGGTGGGTCAGACAACGCACCGCGAGGCATTCCCAAAAAGGCAGTGGTTCCAAATCGAATAATCGTGAGGGGTTAGGCTGCGGTAACGACACAACCTCCTCCCACGCTGTGGCTATCCTTAGCATTCAGCGTGGACTACCGCTCCCCGTAGCCGGCGGCGCTGTGTTCACGGTGAACTTCCAGCCTATGCCCGCCGACCCCAATCGCCGGATAGTCGCCAGGTTGCTGCTGGTTTCCCGGGCCGCAGCCCTCGTCGTGGCAGGGATTGGGGCGTTCGTGCTTGTGGGCTGGGTGGGAGTGGTCTCGGCTGCGGCGCAAAGTGCCCCGGCGGAGAAGGAGCCGCGGGACCTCACGGAACTGAGCGTCGAAGAGCTGGCCAACGTCGAGGTCAGCACCGCTGGCAAGAAGCCGCAGAAGCGTAGCGAAGTCGCCGCGGCGATTTACGTGATCACCCAGGAGGACATCCGGCGCTCGGGGGCCACCAGCATCCCCGAGGCACTGCGACTGGCACCGGGGGTGATCGTGGCGCGCGTCGACTCGAACAAGTGGGCCATAGGGACGCGGGGGTTCCCCAGCCGGCTGTCGCGCTCCTTGCTGGTGCTGATGGATGGCCGTAGCGTTTACACGCCGCTGTTTGCCGGGGTGTACTGGGAGGTGCAAGACACGCCCCTGGAAGACATTGAGCGCATCGAGGTAATTCGGGGGCCGGGGGGCACTCTGTGGGGCGCCAACGCGGTGAACGGGGTGGTGAACGTCATCACTCGTGAGGCAAGAGACACGCAGGGAATGCTGGTGAGTGCGGGGGCGGGCACGGTGGATCGCGGCTTCAGCAGCTTCCGTTATGGCGGACGCTGGGGAGAGAACAACGCCTATCGCGTCTACGGTAAGTTCTTCAACCGCGACCCGGGGTTTCATGCCGCCGGCAACAACTTTGACGACTGGCGGATGGGGCAGGCGGGCTTTCGCAGCGACTGGGAACTCAACCCGCGTGACCAC
The DNA here is from genome assembly GCA_035454605.1 of Terriglobales bacterium. Classification (NCBI taxonomy): domain Bacteria; kingdom Pseudomonadati; phylum Acidobacteriota; class Terriglobia; order Terriglobales; species Terriglobales bacterium. The sequence goes on along the minus strand of DATIGQ010000113.1, from coordinate 11,537 downwards.
TTCACGCTGCAGGGGGACGTGTACCGTGGGGAGAGTGGGCAGCGCGTCTCCTTCACGATCCTCTCGCCGCCTTCGGTCGCCACCGTGCAGCAGAACGCAGACCTGTCTGGAGGAAATGTGCTGGGGCGCTGGCGGCGCGCCCTGGGCAATGACAGCGAGGCCGCGTTGCAGTTCTACTACGATCGCACCGATCGGGATGAACCCACATTCCGCGAGATTCGCGACACTTTCGATCTCGACTTCCAGAACCGGCTGCGGCTCGGCCGGCACCACGACCTAAACTGGGGCGCGGGCTATCGTCTCAGTTCCGGGGAGTTCACCGGCGTCCCCACCATCGTCTTCCGGCCAGCGCGGCGCACCGACCACTTGTTCAGCGCCTTCCTCCAGGACGGGATTACGCTGATCGAGGATCGACTAACGCTGACCGTGGGCGCCAAGCTAGAGCACAACAGCTATAGCGCCTGGGAGCTACAACCTAGCGCACGCGTGTTGTGGAAGCCGGCCAGGCGGCACACGCTTTGGGCCGCGATCACGCGGGCGGTGCGCACGCCCTCCCGAGTGGAGCATGACCTGGAGAGCACCAGCCTGCTGGAGCCGGTGACGCCGACCTTCTCGCGCTTCCTTGGAGACAGGAACTTTGTTCCGGAAACCCTGCTCAGCCAGGCGCTTGGGTACCGTGTGCAGGCTACGGACCAGCTCTTTCTTGACCTCACCGGCTTCTACAACCGCTATTTCGACCTGTTGAGCATAGAGCCAGGCACACCGTTTTTCGAAGCAACGCCGCCCCCGCCGCATCTGGCAGTACCGGTTACCGTCCGCAACGGCATGGAGGGCAGGACATGGGGAGCCGAGGCGGCGCTAGACTGGCGGGCGACCGGCCGCTGGCGTTTCAAGGCGGCCTACTCCTTCTTGAGAGTCAACCTGAGCCGCAAGCCCGGCAGCCTCGACGTAGGAACAGAGAAATCCACGGAAGGCTCCAGCCCGCGCCACCAGTTCTCGCTGAGTTCGTTCGCCAACCTGACTCGCAATATCGATCTGGATGTGACCCTTCGCTACGTGGCTGAGCTGGTCAGCCAGGGGGTCCCCCAATATGCGACCGCGGACGCTCGCCTAGGGTGGCGTCCGAGGCCGCCGTGGGAGATCGCAGTAGTGGGGCAGAACCTATTTGCGGGGCACCATTTGGAGTTCGGAGGCGGCAACGCTGGTCGGACCGAGATTCGCCGTGGAGTTTACCTCCAGCTGTCATGGAGGCATTGAGCACCGGCATGTCATGCATGAGCAAGCTTAACCGCAGGCTGTGGCCGGGGGGCCTGTGCGTGGTGGTGTGGGCCTGCCTGAACGCCCCGGCGCAGAACCCCGCACCCACCGAGTACCAGGTGAAGGCGGCGTTTCTTTACAACTTCGGCAGGTTTGTGGAGTGGCCGGCGCGCGCCCGGCCTCCCGCTAACTTGACGATTTGCGTGCTGGGAGATGATCCCTTCGGCCCGGTCCTGGACGGGCTGATCGAAGGGAAGTCAATCCAGGGCAGGAAGCTGGTGGCGCGCCGACCGGAGCGTGTCGAGGACGCGGGCGACTGCCACATTCTGTTCATCAGCTCGTCTGAGAACGGCCGGCTGGCCCAAATCCTGGCGGCGCTACGCGGCCGTAGCGTGCTGACTGTGGGTGAAGCGGAGCGCTTCGCTCACCGCGGGGGCATGATCAACTTCCGGCTGGAAGGAAGCAAGGTGCGTTTCGAAATCAATCTGGATGCGACCGAGCAGGAGGGGCTCACGGTGAGCTCCCAGCTGCTCAAGTTGGCCACGATCATCCGCGAACACCAGCAGCCCCGGGGGTGAAACGATGATTCGTGTCCGCGACTACTCGATCAGGAAGAAGCTCACTTGGATGAGCATGCTGACCAGCGGGACGGCACTGGTACTCGCCTCCACGGCGTTTCTGGCCTACGAATGGACGGCCTTCCGGAAAGAGATCCTGGCACGGGTATCCACGCAGGCGCAGATCGTCGGCTCCAACAGCGCCGCCGCGCTGCTGTTCAGGGACCCGCGCTCGGCCGAGCAAACGCTGGCTGCTCTCAAGGCCGAGCCAGAAATCCGTGCCGCCGCGATCTACACCCGCGAAGGCCGGCTGTTTGCCTTCTACGGCCGCCAGGGCAGGGACCCTGAGTCTTCCCTGCCGGGGGAGTTGGGCCTGCGGGCCGACCGGCACTCCTTCGAAGGCGGCAGACTGGTCCTGTTCCGCCAGATCGTGGAACAGGGCGAGGTGCTGGGCACGGTGTTCATCCAGTCCGACCTGCAAGGCATGGACCAGCGAGTAAAACGCTATTCCGCCATCCTGTTGCTGGTGTTAGGAGTCTCGTTTCTCGCCGCCTTGTTCATCTCTTCACGGCTGCAACCGCTGATCGCTCGCCCTATGCTGCAGCTGGCCGAGACCGCCCGGGTCGTCTCCCAGGGAAGGAACTATTCCGTGCGTGCCCAGCCAGGCAACCGCGACGAGGTGGGACTGCTGATCGAGACCTTCAACCAGATGCTGGCGCAGATCGAGGAGCGGGACGCGGAACTGCAAGAAGCGCGTGCGGAGTTGGAGAACCGGGTGGTCGAGCGCACCGCGGAACTGGCAGCCAGCAACCGCGAGTTGGAGTCCTTCAGTTATTCCGTCGCCCATGACTTGCGCGCGCCCCTGCGCCACATCGATGGCTTCGCCCGCATTCTGCAGGAAGGTTGGGCTTCGGGCCTGGAACCGGAAGCACGGCGGTGCCTGGAGCGTATTGGAGAAGCGAGCCGGCACATGGGCCACCTGATCGACGACCTGCTGAACCTGTCGCGCGTGGGACGCCGCGAGCTGAACCGCCAGGTTACCAGCCTGAAGAATCTCGCGGGCGAGGCCGTGGCCGAACTGCGCACGCAAACCGACGACCGGGACGTGGAGTGGCGGATCGCAGACCTTCCTTTTGCAGACTGTGACCCCAACCTGATGAAGCAGGTGTTCGCCAACTTGCTCTCCAATTCCCTTAAGTACACGCGGCCCCGGGCCCGGGCGGTGATTGAAGTAGGCCAGAAGCAAGATGGGGACGAGACAGTGCTGTTCGTTCGCGACAACGGTGTGGGCTTCAACATGAAGTTTGCCGACAAGCTGTTCGGAGTCTTCCAGCGCCTGCACCGGCAGGAGGACTTCGAGGGCACAGGCGTAGGACTGGCCACGGTCCGGCGCATCCTGGACAAGCACGGCGGCCGCATTTGGGCGGAAGCGGAAGTGGACCGCGGCGCCACCTTTTATTTCACCGCGGGACCGACCGGCGAAGCCGCGTCCCGTCCGCTCAGCGAGGAGGCTGTATGCGAGGACACGAGGTAGAAATCCTGCTGGTGGAAGACAACCCGGCGGACGTGGAGCTGACGCTGCATGCGCTGCGGCATCACAAGCTGGTCAACTCGATCGAGGTGGCGCGCGACGGCGAAGAAGCGCTGGAGTTTCTCTTTGGCCGCGCGGATTCCGGGCGGGCGGCCGGGCCCCGGCCACGCCTGGTCCTGCTGGACCTGAAGCTGCCCAAGGTGGACGGCCTCGAAGTCCTGCGCCGGCTTAAGGCCGATCCGGAACGCCGGTCCATCCCCGTGGTCGTGCTGACCTCGTCACGCGAGGAGCGCGACCTGGTGGAGAGCTATCAGCTCGGCGTCAACAGCTACATCCAGAAGCCGGTGGACTTTGACCAGTTTCGCGAGATCGTGCGCCAGGCCGGACTCTACTGGCTGATCGTGAACCAGACGCCGGCGGCCTAGCGGGCAACGTATGGAAGTGCAGGCCAAAGTCGATTCCTCCGCGGACGAAAGGGCGCCGGGTCAGGGTCCGCTCCGCGTCCTGATGGTGGAAGACAACCTGCTGGATGCGGAACTGTCGCTGCGGGAACTGCGGCGCGCCGGTTTTGACGTCATCAGTGAAGTGGTGCAAACCGAAGAGTCCTTCCGGGAAGCCCTGGCCGCCGCTCCCTTCGACATCGTGCTGGCCGACTATCGCTTGCCCAACTGGACGGGGATGGAAGCCCTTAAGGTGCTGCACGGCCTGGGCAAGGACATTCCCTTCATTCTGGTCACGGGAACGCTGGGCGATGAAAGGCGGTGGACTGCATCAAGGCCGGGGTGTGTGACTACGTCATCAAGGACCGCATGCGCCGCCTGCCGGTGGCGGTGCGCCGCGCCCTGCGCGAACGCGCCCTGCATGCCCAGCAGCAGCTTGCCGAAGCCGCCCTGCGCGAGAGCGAAGAACGATACCGGCGTCTGGTGGAAGCTTCGCCGGATGCCATCCTGGTGCAGCGGGGAGGCAAGGTGGCGTTCATCAACCGGGCGGGAGTGAAGCTGCTGGGCGCCGAATCGCCGCTGTCGTTGCTGGGCAAGCCGGTGCTGGAGCTGATCCATCCCGAGTTCCACGAAGCCGTGTGCCTGCGCATGCGCATGTCCGAAGAGTGGAAGGCTTCCGTGCAGGCCATGGAGGAGCGATTCATCGCCCTGGATGGCAGCGAGGTGGAGGTGGAAGTGATCGCCATCCCCACGAGCTGGGAGAACCAGACGGCGGTGCAGGTGGTGGCGCGCGATATCCGCGAGCGCAAGCGCGCCGAAGAAGAGCTGCGCCAGAGCCACAGGCTGACGGAGGCCGTCATCGAAGGAACCAGCGACGTGGTGTTCGTAAAGGACGTCGAAGGCCGCTACCTCCTGATCAACACCGCATGCGCGCAGGCGCTGGGCCACCGCCGGGAGGAGATCATCGGCCGCACCGATGCCGACCTGCTCGATGGGGCCACGGCTCGCAACTTCCGCGAAGGGGACCTTCGGGCCCTACGCTCGGGCGTCGCGCTGACATCCGAAGAACACGAGGGTGGCAGCAACGGGCGCATTTTTTCCGCCACCAAGGCGCCGTACCGCGACGGCCAAGGCAGGGTGATCGGGGTGATCGGCATTTCCCGCGACGTCACCGAGCAGCGGGCCACCGAACAGCAGCTTCGCCAGGTGCTGAAGATGGAGGCGGTGGGACAACTCGCCGGAGGAGTGGCCCACGACTTCAACAATCTGCTGATGGTGATTCGCGGCTACGCCGAATTGATCCTGGGCCGTATGGGAAAGAATGATCCGCTGCACCGTCACGCCTCCAACGTGATGAAAGCCACCGACCGCGCTCGCGAACTGGTCCGCCAGTTGCTGGCGTTCAGCCGTAAGCAGGTCCTGGTGCCCAGGGTGCTCGATCTCAACCAGGTCATCTCGGAGATGGAACCCATGCTGAGGACCGCCCTCGGCGACGACATTACCTTGAACACCCTGGCGGGACAGCAACTCGGCCGGGTCAAAGTGGATCCCACGCAGATCGAGCAGGTGGTGCTCAATCTGGCGTTGAACGCCCGCGACGCCATGCCCGAGGGCGGCTGCCTGACCTTGGAAACCGCGAACGTCGACCTCGACGAGGCCTACGCGCGCCACCACGTTCCCACCGTACCGGGGCCTTGTGTGGTGCTGGCGGTGAGCGACACCGGCCACGGCATCGATGCGGAAACCCGCGCGCGCATCTTCGAGCCCTTTTTCACCACCAAAGAGCAGGGCAAGGGGACGGGCCTTGGCCTGGCCACCGTCTACGGCATCGTAAAGCAGAGCGGAGGCTACATATGGGTCTATAGCGAGCCCGGGCAAGGCACCATCTTCAAGGTGTATCTGCCGAGGGTATTCGAAGAGGTAGAGGCCGAAGCGGCGGAAGAAGCAGAAGAGGCGCCGGAGCGCGCCACCGAGACGGTGCTGGTAGTGGAAGACGCGGAAAGTGTGCGCGAACTGGCACGCGAGTTCCTGGAACAACGCGGGTACCGCGTGTTGGAAGCTCAGGATGCAGCCGATGCCCTGCGTGTAGCCGAGGCCGAGCCGGGACCGATCCACGCGGTGGTGACCGACATGGTCATGCCGGGAATGAACGGGCGGGAACTGGCAGAGCGGCTCAGGCAGGCGCGACCCGGCCTGAGAGTGCTGTTCATGTCCGGTTATTCGGAACGCAGCATCTCCGCCCAGGGACTGCTCCACTCCGGCGCCGCGTATCTGGAGAAGCCGTTCAGCGGCGATGCGCTGGGACGCAAACTCCGGCAGGTGCTGCACGATCAGCCGTCTACGCTTCAGTGAAAGTCGTGTGAGCGGGTGGGAGCGCGGGTGACCGACAGCGGCTGCACACGCTCCGCCTTCACCGAGATCACATTGTCCTGATTCTGCAGCACGCCTTCGATCATCAGGAAGGATTCGCTCACCAGCAGAAGGCGGTGGCGGTCGAAGATGTCCGGCGTGACGATGGCGTTGGCGATCCCCGTCTCGTCTTCCAGACTCAGAAACAGGAAGCCGCGGGCCGTACCCGGGCGCTGGCGCGCGATGACACACCCGGCGATGCGCACCGGCCGGCCGGGCGGCGTGCGGGGAAGGTCCGCCGCACGGCGTACGCCCATCAGGTCCAGCACCTCGCGACGATAGGCCATGGGGTGTTTGCCGACCGTCAGCCCGGTACCCCGGAAGTCGGCGACCAGGCGCTCTTCGTGGCTCATGGGTGCGAGCGGCGAAGCGGGCTCGGCCTCGTGGATACCCTCCAGCAGAGGTCCGGAGCGGCGCACGGCCCGCTCCACCTGCCAGAGCGCGTCGCGACGATGAAAAACCAGTTTCGAGTTTCGAGTTTCAAGTTTCGAGTTGTCATGGTTTCTACTGGAAACAAGAAATGAGAAACCCGAAACTGCATTCAACGCTCCAATCTCCGCCAGCGTCACCAGCTCATCCCGGCGCAGTTCGGGGATGCGGGCGGCCAGTTCGTCCACGGAGCGAAACGGCGCCCGGGCGCGCTCGCGCAGCAGGGCTTCGGCGGCCTCGCGGCGCAGGCCTTTGACGTAGCGAAGGCCGAGACGGACGGCGTGTTCCGAGTTTCGAGTTTCAAGTTTCGAGTGCGGAATAAGGACGCGCGCCTTTCGCGCACTCCCTCGACAATCCGTAGGTTCCAACGTGCACAGCCAGTCCGAGCGCGTGACGTCGGCGGGCAGGACGCGCACGCCGTGCCGCTGCGCGTCTTTCACCAGCGTTGCCGGATGGTAGAAGCCCATGGGCTGGTTGTTGAGCAGCGCGGCCAGGAACGCGGCCGGGTAATGGCACTTGATCCAGGCGCTGGCGTAAGCCAGCAGCGCGAAGCTGGCCGCGTGCGATTCCGGGAAGCCGTAGAGCGCGAACGACGAAATGGACTGCACGATCTGCTCCTGGGCGGCGCCGGTGATGCCGTTGCGCTCCATGCCGCGGCGCAGCTTGATCTCGATCTCGCGCATGCGCGCCACCGAGCGCTTGAAGCCCAGCGCGCGCCGCAGCTCTTCCGCTTCCCCTCCGCTGAAACCGGCGGCGATCATGGCCATGCGCAGGAGTTGTTCCTGGAAGATGGGGACACCCAGCGTGCGTTCCAGCACCGGCTCGAGCGAAGAGTGCGGATACACGACCGGCTCGCGTCCCTGGCGGCGCTTGAGATACGGATGCACCATGCGGCCGACGATGGGCCCGGGGCGGATGATGGCCACTTCCACCACGATGTCGTAGAACTTTTTCGGGCGCAGGCGCGGCAGGCAGGACATCTGCGCGCGGCTCTCCACCTGGAACATGCCCACGGTGTCGGCCTGCTGCAGGGCGGCGTAGACAGCGGGATCGTCCGGCGGCAGGTGCGCCAGGTCCACTGCCTCGCCGTAGCCCTCGCGGATGAGGGTGAGAGCGTCGCCGAGCGCGGCCATCATCCCCAGGCCGAGCAGGTCCACCTTAATGATGCCCAGGTCGGCGCAGTCTTCCTTGTCCCATTGCACCACCACGCGGCCGGGCATGGTGGCAGGCTCGAGCGGAACCACCGCGTCCAATTCGTCTTCGCAGATCACCATGCCGCCGGAGTGCTGTCCGAGGTGCCGCGGCAGGTCGAGCACGCCCTGAAAGAGTTGGAAGAACTTCTTCATGCGCGGATGCGCCAAGTCGATGCCGGCGTCGCGGAAGCGCCGCTCGGCGGTATCGGCTGGGTCCTTGTACTCCCAGGCGTCGGTGAGGCGGGCCAGGCGGTCGAGCGTGGGCGGGTCGAAGCCCAGCGCCTTGCCCACCTCGCGCGCCGCTGAGCGCCCACGATACGTAATGACGTTAGCCGTCATGGCGGCGCCGCGCTCGCCATAACGCCGGTAGAGATACTGGATGACGCGCTCGCGGGCGTCGCCGCTGGGCAGGTCGAGATCGATGTCCGGCCACTCGCCGCGCTCCTCGGAAAGGAAACGCTCGAACAGCAGCTCCATGCTTACAGGGTCCACGGCGGTGATGCCCAGCGAGTAGCACACGGCGCTGTTGGCGGCCGAGCCGCGCCCCTGCACCAGGATCCCCTGCTCGCGGCAGTAGCGGATCAGGTCCCAGACGATCAGGAAGTATCCGGCGAGGTCGAGCTTTTCGATCAGCGCGAGCTCGCGCTCGATCTGGCGGCGGGCGCGCGCGTGATACGGACGATAGCGCGTACGCGCACCCTCTTCCGTGCGGCCCCGCAGGAAGGAGTTCATGGTCTCCCCGGGCGGCACCGGGTAGCGCGGGAAGCGGTAGCCCAGGTCGTTGAGCGTGAACTCCAGGCGGGAGGAGAGTTCGCGGGTTGCGGCCACGGCTTCCGGGAAGTCGGCGAACAGGCGAGCCATTTCCTCTCCGGACTTCAGATGCCGCTCGGAGTTGCGCGCCAGCAGGCGGCCGGCAGTGGCGAGCGTGCGATGATGGCGGATCGAAGTGAGCACGTCCAACACTTCGCGCTGTTCCGGCTGCGCATAACCGACGCCGTTAGTGGCCAGCAGCGGCAGGCCCAGGCTGCGGGCAAGCTCCACCGCCGCCCGGTTGCGCGCTTCGCCGGCGCGGTCGAAGTGGCGCTGCAATTCCACGTACACGTTCGAGCGGCCATAGATGCCGAGCAGGCAGCCGAGCATGCGCCGGGCTTCCTCCATGCCGCCGCGCTCGAGCGCTGCCGCAAGCGGGCCCTCATCGCCACCGGTCAGGCAGATGAGCCCGGCGGCGTATTGGGCAAGGTCGTGCTCGGTGGCGGCTCCTTCGTTCTTCCTGGCGCGCAGCTTCACGCGCGTGATCAGCCGGCAGAGGTTCTGATAGCCGGTACGGGTGGCGGCCAGCAAGGGAAGACGGAACTGCAGAAGTTTCGAGTTTCGAGTTTCAAGTTTCGAAAAGCCAGGTTTTCTGGAAACTGGAAACTGGAAACCTGAAACTGTTACTTCGGCGCCGAGGTGCGCGCGGACGCCCGCTTTCTTCGCCGCCAGGTGGAAGCGGGGCGCGCCATAGACGCCGTCGCGATCGACCAGCGCCATGGCGGGCAGACCGAGCGCCGCGCAACGCTCGGCAAGCTCTTCGGGCAGGGAAGCGCCCTCGAGGAAGCTGAAGGCGGAGCGGGCGTGGAGCTCGATGTACATGGAATCAGTGAATCAATCCGTAAAAGGTGCGGCAGCTGTTCAATGATTCATTGACTCAATGATTCAATCTGCCTCAGTCGTACTCTCCCTCCACCGACCATCGCTCGCCTTCGCGCACCAGGCGGTAGAGCGCGATGCCCGAGCCGTTGCGTACCGCGACGTCCCACTCGTCGCGCGCCCACGCGGGCTCGCTCCACCAATCGCCGGAAGAACGCCACGGCCCCGCCAGCCAGAGCACATCTGCGCGGGTGCCGGAGGAGAAGATGCGCGCCGGACGCCCGCGCCGCATTTCGACCGTGGCGGTTCGCGGCGGACGGAACAGGCGGAGGGCCAGCAAAGGAAGATGGGGAATTGACGAATCGGGCTGCGCCGTTCCGTGACCGTCTTTCAATCCGGCAATCCGACGATTCGGCAATTCGGCAATTGGCTGGAACCGTTCCATACGAAACGCTTCCGGCCGGTGCGTGTCTTCGATCTCGGGCGAGCCGACGGATCCTGTGCCGGTGCGCGCGGCCAGGCGGGCCAGCACCAGCTCAAGTTTTTCCGGCTGGGGCGCCAGCGGCTGGAAGAGCCCGTTCTGCGCTACCTGCGGCTTCACCGGCTCGGCCGTCAACGCCACTTGGATGACCGGGGCCAGCGGCGGGTGTGCCGCCAGATCGAGCCGCCACAGCTTGAGGAAGAGGCCGGGATCGAGCATGGGAATGGGCAGGCGGAGCGTGCGTTCGTGGAGATGCCGGCCATCCGACAATTCGTCCATTCCCTCGAGTTCACAGCGCAAGCGCAACTCGTTGGTGGCCAGCGTGCGCGTCGCCAGGCGGGCGCAAAGCTGCTCCAGCAGCCGGCTCAGCACGAACGCCAGGGGCTCCAGCAGCGTCAATGGCGATTCCAGATCCAAGGTTTCCTCGAACCGCAACGCTGGCTCGGCAGGCACCAGCGGGCGCGACACCGCCCCGCGCGCCAGCTTCTGCAGATGCAGTCCCGGCTGGCCCAGGCGCTCCACCACGGAGACCTCCGGCAACGCGGCCAAGGCGCGCAACGTGCGTATGCCCCAACGTTCGAGCGTCTCCAGGATGTCGGGTGGCGGCGCCAGAACCTCCAGCGGCAATCCGCCCAATCGTTCGGCTTCCTGACCCTCGGAGATCACAGTCACGCCGGGGAATCCGCGCGCGGCATCGAGCGCGGCATCCGGATTGGCCGCCACGGCGACGCGCGCTCGAAGGCCAAGCTCACGGGCGCGTCCCGCCAACCGGTGTGCCAGGCTCGCGGGCGGCCCGAACAGGCGTTCCAAGCCGGAAATATCCAGCACCACCGCTTCCGCCGCCGTGGCCTCGACCCGCGGCGAGAAGCTGCAGGCGCAATCCAGCAAAGCCGCGCGGGCTGCTTCCTCCTGCTCCGGTGAACGGCGGCGGCATGCAAGTTCCGCGCAGCGCGCCCGAGCCTCGAGCTCGTTCATGCCGGCCGTGACGCCGGCGGCGCGCGCCTTCTCGTTCGCGGCTGTAACCGTGAATAACGGCGGCGCGCCTTCGAGCACCGCTGCCGGCCGGCTGCGCAACTCGGGCTCGCCGCGGGCAACGGCGGCGACGGGGAAGTCGGGAACGTAGAGGCAGGCGAACACGGCAATTGTCGAGTTGATGAATTTTCGGATTGTCGAATTGCCCGGACAGCCGGGGATGCTTCAATTCGTCAATTCGAAAATTCGACAATCTTCAATCGAACGCAGGGCATCGGGTTTCGCAACTGCCTCGCGATTGACGGATTGAGGAATTGACGAATTTCCTTGGAGTGGAATCCCCTTCCTGCCGGCAGTGGCTCTGTGGCACGGCTTCCAATCCGTGCCCCTGTCGGCAGGACGCACAGGCTCAATTCGTCAATCCTTCAATGCGTCAATCTTCTTCACGCGATCCTCCACTTCGCCTGCGCGCAAAACCTGGTGGCGGCGGGACGGGCCGGCCGGGCATGAATCCGCGAGCGCGCCACCTCGACCACGATTTCCAGCCCGTCCAGCAGGCGGGCATGGGAAGGCGCCGCCTCGGCTGCTTGCGGGATGCAGCGCGTGCCCACCATCCGCAGCACCAGCGAGGAGCAGCTT
>DATIGQ010000112.1 GCA_035454605.1 Terriglobales bacterium | reverse complement strand
CTGGTGGCGGACCAGCTCCGCGGCAAAACGCTCGCGCGTGGGAAAGTCGAGCAGCGTCGAGGGCGCGGAGATGTTGTGCTGGATCAGCATGATGCCCCAGGAGCGGTGGAACATGCGCAGGGAAAACTCGCCCTGAGCCCGCGTCACCTGGTTGTGATAAAGCTCCATGGGATTGATGGCGCGGCTGCCGAATTCGTCGTCATGGGCATAGGGTCCGAACACGGAAGTGAGCAACACGCGCGCCCGCGGGCCCTTGGGATGTCGTTCCACAGCTTCCCCCTGAATTGCTCACCGAGGGGAATGATAGGGAAGCCCAGGCGGAGTGATGGTAATAGTCTTGTAATTTCTGTCGGCGAGCCTCTATCAGTATTTTGAGGGAGTTCCGGCGAGATTCTTAGCCAAAAGGATGCGGATCAGCCTCTCCACCCACGCCTGATCCACCTCCACCAGGAACTCGGCGGAGAGCAGGTCGGCAATCTCAGCGGCAGAGCGCCGTCCGTCCATGAAGTTGAGCGTCTCCCAAACCAGCATGCCGAGGTCGGGCGCGCCGGCGGCATCAGCGCGCTCAGCCACGAAGCGAGCCTCCTGCTGGTCCCACCAAGCGCGGTCGTCGGCGGAAAGGTCATTGAAAACATCGCCAGCCAATGGCAGGCGCGTGAGTTTCTTTGGTCCCGACGCCAGATGCGACGAAGTGGAAGGCGCCTGCTCCTCCATCATCGGCGCGCGGAGTTGCTCAACACCCTCGGCTCCCTGGCCGAGTTCCGCCGCCAGACGGGTGGCGATGGCCTGGTTCAGCTGCAGGCGGCGTTGCGCAGCGGGTGAATCACCGTGCGGAATATCGCTCGCGATGCGGCGCAGGCGTTCGCGAAGCTGGTCCGTCTTCATCAACCGCAGGAGACGGTCCCAGTCCGCTTCACTCGCCGAAGACAGCCAGTAGGCCGCGGCGGAGGCGAGCACACCGGTGCGGCGGAACTCACTGGCGTCGGTCTTGTCGATGGTGTCTTCGCTGGTATGGTGCGTCCAGTCGCCTTCGTGGACAAACATGGCGGCGGGAATTCCAAGGCTGAGGAAGTTCTCGTGATCGCTGCCCAAACTGATGGGGTCCTGACTTGCGGGCCACTGGTGGCGAGTTCCGGTGGGAGCAAAGAGTTTCGCTTCGCGCGTCTGCTGCAGGACATCGGCCAGCAGCGCGTCGAGGAACGAAGGCACGGAATCCGGACTTCGAGTGATGGAGAGGCGCGAGTCGGTCTTCACCGTATCCTCGCCCACCATGTCCAGGTTGAGGTTGGCCAGGATGCAGGGCTCGGGCGCGACCTTGGCGTCGGCGGGACGCGCAGACTTCCACGTGCGGCACTTGCGCGCTTCAGGATGATTGTCCAGATAGGCATGCGTGCCGAAATGCTCCGGAATCCACATAAAATGAAGCGTCAGCTTGGGCCGTGGCAGCTTGCCGGATGCGATGAGGGCGTGCAGAGCGCGGGCCATCTCCAGGATGGCGCCGGAGCCCGAGGCATTGTCGTTGGCGCTCCATTTGGGATGGTCGAGGTGTGCCGTGAGAATGATTTCGCGTTCCGGTTCCTCGGCGCCGCGGATCCAGGCGTGCACCAGCGTCAGGTTTCCCGCGCCCAGCGTGGCGTCGATCTTGCCGCGCACGCGCACCGGGCCTGCCTCCATCAGCTTCTTAAGTTCGTTGTACTGGTTGACGGAGATCTGGAAGCCGCCGCGGGTCGTCTCCAGCTCCTCGGCGCGCGGCCAGATGCCGTTGTAGTGCACCATGTCGGAATGGCCGGGCCGATCGAGCGGATCGGGATAGATCACCACACCCACCGCGCCGTGCTTCAGCACCGCCTGGCGGACGACGTCGGCGGCATAGCCGTAGGCCAGCGCGACTTTGCCGCGCAGGTCTTTGTCCTGGTAGTGCTTGGTCTCAGTGCCTTGGCCCACATCCACCAGTTCGCCTTCCCACTCTCCGCCCTTGGAGTACGTGGAGACACACATGGGCACGTCGCTGTAGCGGCAAAGGCGATAAGCCTGGAAGCCGGCTTTGGCGCCGCCAGTCACCCAGAGTTCGCCGCCGCGCATGTCCCAGGCCATGGGTGAGGTCATGGTGGCGTACCTGGTCTTGCCGTCGGACGGGAACTGTTCCAGGCGCGCCTCAATGCCGTAGGACTTCAGACGGGCGAGCACTACCTTCTCCGCCACTTCGGCCATCATGGGCGAACCCTGGATGCGGTGGTACTGGATGATGTTGCGAGTGTTCTCCTGCGCGCCCTCGCCGGAGTACTCGGCGGCGATGGCGTCGAAGACCTCTTGTTTGACCAGATGTTGCGCGGAAGCAAGCGGTGCGAGCGTGAGCAGTGCGACCAGGAAGCCGAGTTTCATGGGCGCAACAGGTTACCGGAAGAGCGCAGCCTGTGGCTATCCTTGTTCCCCCGGCGCTGCGAGGCGGCGCAGAGGCGGTAGAATCGCGCACAGATGAAAGAGGTCCCGACCGCCGACACGCCGCCGCCCAACCCGCCGGGGCCCGGGAATTGGGCGTCGCGGCTGACCGATCCGCTGCACGCACACACTGCGTTCTCCGCCACGCTGCTGCTGGCGGGTGCGGTCATGGTGTCGCGCGTGATCGGCTACCTGCGCGAAGCCTATATCGCCTATGCCTTCGGCGCCGGACCGGAAACCGACGCCTATGTGGCCGCCTTTACGCTGCCCGACTGGCTTAACTACCTGGCGGCGGGCGGCGCCGCCTCCATCACCTTCATCGCCATCTACACGCGCTACTGCGCCGAAAAGCGGGAGGAAGACGCGCAGCGGGCGTTTTCCATCATCCTCACGGTGATGACCGCGGTGCTGACCGTGGGCGTGGTGGTCGGCGCGGTGTTCGCGCGGCCTATCGAGCGCGTCATCTTCCCCAAGTTCACCGAGGAACAACTGGACCTGTGCGTTTCCCTCACGCGCGTGCTGCTGCCGGCGCAGATCTTTTTCTATGCCGGGGCGATCGTTTCGGCGGTGCTGATGTCGCGCCGATACTTCCTGTTTCCGGCGCTGGGACCGTTGCTCTACAACGTGGGCATCATTCTGGGCGGCGTGCTGCTGGGGTCGCGGCTGGGCGTGGCTTCCCTCGCCGTCGGTGCGCTGGCGGGATGCATCGCCGGGCCCTTCCTGGTGAACGTGCTGGGCGCCGCGCGCGCCGGCGTCAGCTATCGGGCTTCCTTCGCGGTGCGCGACCCGGTGTTCCTGGAATGGCTGCGCAAGTCCATCCCGCTGATGCTGGGTGTGACCCTGGTCGCAGCCGATGAATGGATCCTGCGCTTCTTCGCTTCCGGCAGCGTGGGCGACATCACCCGGCTGAACTACGCCAAGCGATTGTTCGCGGTGCCGATCGCCGTGCTGGGGCAGGCCACAGCCCAGGCCACGTTGCCCTTCTTCGCCGGCCTCTACGGGGAGAAGCGGTTCGGCGACTTCGCCGCCGCCATCAACAAGGCCGTGGGACGCGTGAGCGCGGTGGCGCTGCTGGCCACCGCCTGGATGGCAGCGGCGGCCCTGCCGGCAGTGGACCTGGTGTACCGCCGGGGGCGCTTCCAGTTCTCCGATTCCACCGAGACCGCCGCCTACTTCTTCTGGTTCTCACTGTCCCTGGCGTTCTGGGCGGCGCAGGGCCTGTACGCACGCGCTTTTTACGCGGCCGGCGACACCATGACGCCCATGGTCGCGGGCACCGTGGTCACGCTGCTGTCGCTGCCCGTCTATGCGTGGTTGTTCGATGCACGCGATGTGGTCGGGCTGGCGATGGCCTCGGGCGTCGGCATTCTGGCTCACACGGTGGTGCTGGCCGTCTTGCTGAGCCGCCGAAGACTCGTGCCCCTTGCGGAGTTGCCGTGGGTCGAAGTGGCCAAGGCCGCGGCCACGGCGCTGGTGGCGTGGGCGGCAGCCTCGGGCGTCGCTCGCATGATTGCGATCGACGGCAGCCACCGTGCCGACCTCAAGGCGCTGGCGCTGATCACTGTGACCTGGGCGGGCGCGGTGGCCGCCGGACTGTGGCTCACGCGCTCGCAGATTCTCACCTGGCTGCGGCGTCGGCCATGATCTCCGACGCCACACTGCTGCGCCACATCGAGCGGCAACCCAAGCGCACCGCCACCCTCAAGCAACTGCTGCGCGAACTGGGCGTGAGCGGAGAAGAGAGACGCGAATTCCGTGCGCGGCTGGAAAAGCTGGTGGCGCGCGGCGAACTCACCCAGGTTGAGCGCGAACGCTACGCACTGCCCGCGGCGGTGGGAAAGAACGTCGTACTGGGGCGGCTCACCATGCATCGCGATGGCTACGGCTTCGTGATCCCGGAAGAAGAAACGGTGCGCGACTCGATCGAAGGCGACATCTACATCCCGCCCCATGCCCTCGGTTCGGCCATGCACGGAGACCGGGTGCGCGTGCAGCTTGCCGAACGCAGGGCGCCGGGACGCGCCGAGGGGCGCATCCTGGGCGTGGTGGGGCGCGCGCATCCCACCGTGGTGGGAACGTTTCATTACGGCTCGCGCTACAACTATGTCACGCCTATCGACGAGAAGATCACGCAAGAGATCGTGATTCCACATGGCCTCGAGTGGCCCCAGGAAAAGCAGGCCGCAAAGGACACAAGGGGAGACACGAAGGGCACAAAAGAAGCGCGGCGTCGGGCGGAGCAGACGCCGCATCGTGTGCTCGGGGCCGAGGCGAGGCATCGCGCGGAGTTCGAGGATCTGGAAGGCGTGGTGGTGGATGTCGAAATCACGGATTGGCCCTCCGGGACCCAGCATGCGCGCGGGCGCGTCGTCGAGGTGCTCGGCAATGAGGATGATTTCGGTGTGGACGTGGAGATCATCATCCGCAAATACCACCTGCCGCATCGTTTCCCGGCGGAAGTGATGGAGGAGGCGCAATCGTTTGAGGACGTTCACCCGGCGAGCGAGCTGCGTCAGCGGCATGACTACCGCGACCTGTCCATCGTGACCATCGATGGCGAGACGGCACGGGATTTCGATGACGCGGTGCACGTAAGGCGGCTCGCGCATGGGCGTTTCGAGCTGCAGGTGCACATCGCCGACGTGGCCCACTACGTGCGCCCCGGGTCGGCGCTGGACGCCGAAGCGCGGCTGCGCGGCACGTCGGTGTACTTTCCGGACCGCGCCGTCCCCATGCTGCCGGTGGAGCTTTCCACCGACCTGTGCAGCCTGCGCCCGCAGGTGGAGCGCCTGGTGCTGAGCTGCGTGATGGAGATCGACCGCTCCGGGGACGTCACCCGCTACGAGCTGCATGAGGGCGTCATCCGTTCCGCCGAGCGCATGACCTACACCGACGTCAACCTGGTGCTGGAAGGCGACCCGGGACTATGCCGGCGCTACGCGCCGCTGGTCGAAAGCTTCGAAGCCATGCGCGAGCTGGCGATGATCCTGAACCGCAAACGGGTGCGCCGCGGGGCCATCGACTTCGACCTGCCCGAGCCGGTCATCGAGTTCGACGAGTTCGGGCTGATGCGCGCCATCCTGAAGTCGGAGCGCAATATCGCCCACCGCATCATCGAGGAATTCATGCTGGCTGCGAACGAGTGCGTGGCCCAACACCTGGAAAAGCGCGGCGTGCCCTCGCTCTACCGCATCCACGAAAAGCCGGACGCGAAGAAAGTCTACGAGTTTGAGACCATCGCAGCCACCTTCGGGCATTCGCTCGGCGTCGGCCCGCTACCCATCCAGCGCCTGGAGATGCGCGGCGAGCGGCGCGCTCGCCACGGCACCGGGCAGAGGCCGCGCGCCATCGAGGTGCCGCGCGAGGTGCGCGTGACCCCGCGCATGTACCAGAAGCTGACCGAACGCATCGCCGGCAAACCCGAAGAGCGCATCCTGTCGTACCTGATGCTGCGCTCACTGAAGCAGGCGCGCTACTCGGAGGAAAACGCAGGGCACTTTGCACTGGCCTCGGAGACCTACACGCACTTCACGTCGCCCATCCGCCGCTACCCGGACTTGATTGTCCATCGCATCTTGAAAGAGGTGATGGAGCGCGACGGCAGGAAGGAACGCGAGCGGCCTCCCCTCTCACAGGAGGTGCTGGAGGAAATCGCCCAGGAGTCCAGCCAGTCCGAGCGACGCGCCGACGACGCCGAGCGCGAGCTGATGGAGTGGAAGAAGATTAGGTTCATGCAGGACCGCATCGGGGAAGAGTTCGAGGCGCTCATCATCAGCGTCACGCGCTGGGGACTTTTCGTCGAGCTGATGGACATGTTCGTTGAGGGCCTGGTGCCCATCGCCACCCTTGCCGGAGACCGCTACACCTTTCGCGAGAACACGCGCCAGATCATCGGCGAACGTACGCGGAAGAAGTTCTCCCTGGGAGACCGAGTGCGTGTTCTGCTGGACCGCGTGGACCGGTTCCAGCGCAAACTGCAATTCGCGATTGTGGAAGATTAGCCACAGAGGCACAGAGACACAGAGTCAATCGTGCCACTAAGTCGGCGTCCGGTTGCTGATTGCCTCCCGACTCCGTGGCGTCCTTTCCGGTAGAATTACAGGATGCCTACGCAGGATGACATTCTCGACCGGCTTCGCCTGTGCTACGACCCGGAGATCCCGCTGAACATCGTGGACC
>DATIGQ010000111.1 GCA_035454605.1 Terriglobales bacterium | reverse complement strand
CCCCTCTCCAGCAAAGTGACCTTCGCCCGTGACGCACGTCACATCCTTGGCGATGCGCGAACGTTGTAGAATCTTGCAGATGCACTGGCTGCGAAAACTCGCGGTTCTCGCGCTGGCGTTGAGTCTGGCGCCGGCCATGGTGGCCGCGTGCCTGTTCCCGCTGACGCAGCTGACCGCAGCCGAGCTTGAATGTTGCCGCATCATGCCTGCGGACTGCGGCCAGGATCGGATGCCGGAAGCGCACTCCTGCTGCAAGGCAACAGCGAAGACGAATACGGTGGTTTTCGCTGCGGTCAAGTCGTTCACTGTCGCTCCTCCCCTGGAGTCCGCTGGTCCTGCGGCTGTGCTTTCCGTCTCGCTACAGACAAGCCCTATTGCCGCGCACGACATCTTCTCTTCCATCCACTCCCCGCCCGAGTCGCCGCCCGGTTCTATCACTGTCCTGAGGATCTAGCCCGCTCTCGTTTTTCCCCGGAGACGCACACGTGTGTCTCCACGACCGTTCGTCTTGTCGGAGGGAGAAATGAAAGCGATTTGTACCCTGGCACTCTTGCTGGCGACCGCAGCGCTGTCCCGCGCCCAGGCAGATGACCCTTATGCCGCGGTGGTTGCGCTACTGCCACAACAGCACACCGAACATCAGCCCGCGGTCCGGCCCATGACCCTTGCGGAGATGGAAGCCATAGCGCTGGTTGCCAATCCGGAGGTCCGTGCCGCGGTACGGCGGGTGGCTGTGCTGGAAGCGCGTCAGCCCGCTGCCGGCGCGCTGGACGACCCCTGGATCATGTATCGCGGCTGGGGCGTCCCGCTGGAGCGCCCCTGGGATTTCAACCAGGGACAGAACATGTTCATGCTTGGACGCGCACTGCCCGGCCCCGGCAAGCGCAGCCTGCGCTCTGAGGTCGCTTCACGGGAGGTCGAAGTCGCCCGGGCGGAACTGGAAGCGGTCCGCCGCGAAGTTGCAGCCAACGTTCGCAAGGCCTTCTACGAACTCCTGCTGAATGCCGACCAGTTGCGTCTGCACGACGAGCAGGTGGCGCTGACGCGGCAAGGCATCGAGTCGGCGCGCATCAAGTACGTGGTCGGGCGCGTGCCTCAGCAGGATGTCCTCAAGGCGCAGATCGCCCTCACCCGCCTGGTGGACCATCTGGTGATGCTCGAGCAGGATGGCTCCCTTGCCCGTGTCCGGCTGAACGCGCTGCTCGGCCGCGACCCGGCGGCTCCACTCGAGATCGCCGGTTCCTACGCGCCGCTCGCTGAGCTTCCCTCGGTTGCCGAACTGCAGCGACTGGCCCTCGAGCACCGGCCCGAGCTGGTGGCCGCGCGCGCCGCGATTCAGCGTGGCGAAGCCGCGCGCAAGCTCGCCAACAGAGCCTATTCCCCGGACTACAACGTCTCGGTCGGATACATGCTGCAGCCCAGCGGCTCGGCGTCCCGCAACTCGTACATGGCGGAACTCTCCCTCAACCTGCCCTGGCTCAACCGCCGCAAGCATGACTCGGAGATTGCCACCGCTCAGGCTGAACTGAGCTTGCAGGAAATCGAGTACGAAAGCCGGCGGGTTGCCGTCTACCGCGAGATGCAGGAAGCCCTGGTGCGGGCGCGCTCCGCCGAGAAACTGGTGCGGCTCTATCGCGACACCCTGCGGCCGCAGGCGCGCGCCGTGCTCCAGGCCACGGCCGCCGCCTACGAAACTGACCGCACCGACTTCCTCAACCTGCTCGACGGGCAGAACACGGCCATCGATGTGGAAGTCTTTTACTTCCGCGCACTGGCCGAATTCGAGGCCCGTGTTACGGACCTGGAGCGCGCCGTCGGCGCGCCCTTGCCGCGTGGAGTAAGCGCCCGCGTGGCCGACTCCCAGCCGAAGGTGAACCCATGACTCCTCGCGAATCGAGATTTCTGATTGCAGGTCTGGCGCTCGGCGGCGTTCTGGCCGCCGCAGCCCTTATGGCCATTTGGCGGGTGGAGGCTCCGGCTTCAGCGGCTCAACCCGCTGCGTCGCACTCTTCATCGGCACCGGGTGAACATGCGGCCGAGCCGGTTTCCACGACGGAAGAGAAGAAACCGGCCCCCGGTCCGGTCGGCAGGGTTGAGTTGACACCGGAGGAGCTGGCCGCCATCGGAGTCGAGACAACGGAAGTACGTCGGCGCAATATCGAGCAGACGGTGACCGCCGTCGGGCGCATCGAAGAGGCCGAAACCCGGCTTGCCACCATCAGCGCGCGGGTCGGCGGCCGCATCGATAAGCTGCACCTCGATTTCACCGGGCAGAGCGTGCGCCGCGGCCAGCCCATCGCGGAGATTTACAGCCCCGAAGTCGTCTCCAGTGCAGAAGAGTACCGGCTCGCCATCGAGAACCTAGACCGCCTGAGTGCGGCCACCCCACAGGCCATCGAGCAGGCGCGCGAAGTGGTAGCCGCCAGCCGGCGCCGGCTCGAGCTCTGGGACCTCACCGCGGAACAGATCCGCGCCATCGAAAGATCCGAAAAGCCCGATATTCACATCACCCTCCATGCACCCGTAAGCGGCATCGTCACCGAGCGCAAGGTGACCGAAGGCCAGTACGTCCGCGAGGGCGACGTGCTGTACGCGCTCAGCGATCTGAGCACGGTGTGGGTCAAGGCCGACGTCTACGAGGCCGACATGCCTCGCGTGCGCATGCGACAGCTGGCGGAGATCACCTCCGAAGCTCTGCCCGGCGAAACGCTCAGCGGACGCGTCAGTTTCGTTGAGCCCATGGTGAATCCGCAGACGCGCACGGTGGCGGTTCGCATCGAGGTACGAAATCCGGCGCTGCGACTGCGTCCCGGCATGTACATCACGGCAATTTTGCGCGGCGCGGCAGCGCGTGGCGTGCTGGCCGTACCTCGCTCGGCGGTGCTCGATACCGGCATGCGGAAGGTCGCCTACGTCGCCCAGGGCGACGGCGTGTTCGAGGGCCGCCAGCTCGAACTCGGCCCTGCAGCCGGCGATTTCGTTCCCGTGCTCGCGGGCTTGAGCGAGGGCGAACGCGTGGTAACGCGCGGCGGCTTCCTCATCGACTCCCAAACGCGCATCACCGGCGGCCTGACGGGTGTGTTCGGCGGATCGAAGGAGTTCGAGCGCCCGGCCAATGGAGAGGCCAAAGCCTGGAAGATTACCTTTCAGGTGGATCCCTCTCCTCCGCGCGGCTCCCAAGAAAACATGGTTCGCGTGCAGGTGCTTGACGCCGCCGGTAAGGCCGCAACGGACGCAGCCGTTCACGTCGAGTTCTGGATGCCCGCCATGCCGGAGATGGGCATGGGCGAGATGCGCGCGTCAACCGACCTCAAGTGGGATGGCTCCGCCTACTCGGGCAGCATCCGCTTGCCGTCCACAGGCTCGTGGAACGTGAACGTCGAGGCCCGGCGCGGCGGTGAGCGCCTGGCCACCTATCGCACCAGCGTGAACGCGATCTAGGAGGCCGCGATGATCAACTGGATGATTGAAGCGTCCTTGCGCAACCGCCTGCTGGTGATCCTGGCGTACGCGGCACTGGCGGCCTGGGGCTACTGGGCGCTGCTGAAGACGCCCATCGACGCCATCCCGGACCTCAGTGAGAACCAGGTCATTGTCTTCACCGACTGGCCGGGCCGCAGCCCGCAGGAAGTCGAGGACCAGGTCACCTACCCGCTCACCGTCAACCTGCAGGGGCTGGCGGGCGTGCGTACCGTGCGCTCTTCCTCGGCGTTCGGCTTCTCCATGATCAACATCATCTTCCGCGACGACGTGGACGTGTACTTCGCGCGCACGCGCGTGCTCGAGCGCCTGAATCTCGCCGCCAGCTTCCTGCCCCAGGGTGTGGTGCCCACGCTAGGCCCGGACGCCACCGGCGTCGGCCAGGTGTTCTGGTACACGGTCGAAGGACCCTACGACCTCGGCACCCTCCGCTCCATCCAGGATTGGTTCGTCCGCTACCAGATCAACGCCGTCCCGGGAGTCGCAGAGGTGGCCAGCGTGGGCGGTTTCGTGCGCCAGTACCAGATCGACGTCGATCCCGTGCGCTTGCGCGCCTACAACGTCCCCATCCGCACGCTCTTCGAGGCCGTCCAGCGCAGCAACAACAACGTGGGCGCCAAAGTGGTCGAGTCGAATGACATGGAGCTGGTAGTGCGCGGCCTGGGCCTCATCCGCTCCACCGACGATATCGAGAACATCGTCGTGGCTTCAGCCAATGGCACTCCCGTGTATGTGCGCAACCTGGCTTCGGTCCAGATCGGACCAGATTTCCGCCGCGGTGTGCTCGACAAGGGTGGTCGCGAAGCCGTCGGGGGCGTGGTCGTCATCCGCTACGGCGCCAACGCCCAGGAGGCGATTGACGCCGTCAAGCAGAAGATTCGTGCCATCGAGCCCGGCCTCCCCGAAGGCGTGCGTATCGTGCCTTTCTACGATCGCAGCAGCCTCATCCAGCGCACCGTCGATACCCTGCGCTGGGCGCTCATCGAAGAGATCCTCCTGGTTACGCTTGCGCACGTCGTCTTTCTCTGGCACTTCCGCAGCATCCTTATCGTCACCTTGCCACTGCCGCTGGCGGTGCTCACTTCGTTTCTGCTGATGCACTACGCCGGAATCTCTTCGAACATCATGTCGCTCGGCGGGATTGCTATCGCCATCGGCGTGCTCGTCGACGCGGGCATTGTCATGACCGAGAACGTCATCCGCCACGCCCAGCGATTCTCCGAGGAACACGGCGACTACGTCCCGCACATCAGGGAGATCACGCTCAGCGCCGCCAGGCTCGTAGGACGGCCCATCTTCTTTTCCATGGCCATCATCATTCTGGCCTTCGTGCCCGTGTTCGCCCTCACCGGCATGGAGGGCAAGATGTTCCATCCCCTGGCCTTCACCAAGACGTTTGCCATGGTGGGCTCTACCCTGCTTGCCGTCACGCTGGTGCCGGTGCTGTGCACGCTGCTCATCCGTGGCCGCCTGCATCGCGAGGAGCAAAACCCGGTGATGCACGGACTCCAGGCGGTGTACCGTCCCGTGCTGCGCTGGGCACTGAAGCATCGCGCCGCCACCCTCGCCGTGGCCGCCGCCATCTTCGGTTGGGCGTTGCTGGCCACCACCACCATCGGTTCCGAGTTCATGCCGCCGCTGGATGAGGAGAGCGCCCTGTTCATGCCCATCGCCGATCCCGGCATCTCGCTCACCAAGGCCAGCGAGATCCTGCGTGAGCAGACGCGCATCATCGCGCAGGATCCGGCGGTCGAAAACGTGGTGGGCAAAATCGGGCGGGCAGAGACCTCCACCGATCCCGCCCCCATCAACATGACCGAAACGATCGTTACGCTCAAACCCAAGGAGGATTGGCCGGCGGGCACCACCAAAGACGACATACTCCGCCGCCTGGACGAAAAGACGCGCATGCCCGGCGTCACCAACATCTGGACCCAGCCCATCCGCAACCGCATCGACATGCTCTCCACCGGTATCCGCACCCAGGTGGGCGTCAAGGTATTCGGCACCGACCTGGAGACCATTGAGCGCACCTCGCAGGAGATCGAGGCCGCGCTGCGTGGGGTTCGCGGAGCCGTCGACCTCTACGCCGAGCGCATCACCGGCGCGCCCTACCTCGAGATCGAGATCGACCGCCAAGCGGCCGCTCGCTATGGCGTCAACGTGGGCGACGTACAGGACGTTATCGAAACCGCGATCGGAGGCAAGAACCTCACCGTCACGATCGAAGGCCGCCAGCGCTTCCCGGTGCGCGTGCGCTACGCCCGCGACTTCCGGGAGGACGTGGAGGAATTGCGCAACGTCCTGGTGTCCGGCCCCATGGGCACCCAGGTGCCGATCGGACAACTGGCGCGTATCCGCACCACGATGGGCCCTTCCATGATCTCCAGCGAGAACGGCCTGTTGCGCGGCTCCGTGCTGCTTAACGTCCGTGGTCGCGACGTGGGCAGCTTCGTCGAGGAAGCCCGCCGCGTCGTGGCCGAGAGGGTCAAGTTACCCGCCGGCTACTTTGTTGAGTGGAGCGGCCAGTATGAGAACCAGTTGCGCGCCCGCCGCCGCCTCCAACTCGTCATCCCCGGGGTGTTGCTGCTGATCTCGGTTCTGCTCTACATGATCTATCGTTCCTGGAAAGAAGCGCTGCACGTCATGCTGGCCGTGCCCTTCGCCCTGAGCGGCGGCGTCTTCCTGGTGAAACTGCTGGGTTACAACTTCTCTGTCGCCGTATGGGTGGGCTTCATCGCGCTGTTCGGAACGGCCGTGCAGACCGGCGTGGTCATGGTCATCTATCTGGAGGAGGCCGTGAAGCGTCGCATCGCCGCCCAGGGCACCTTGACTCGTGAGGCCTTGCACGAAAGCGTGATGGAAGGCGCCTTGCTACGGCTGCGTCCCAAAGTGATGACCGTGGCCACCGTCGTGGCCGGGCTGCTGCCCATTTTGTGGTCCACCCGTACCGGCGCCGAAGTCATGAAGCCGCTGGCCGCCCCCGTGCTCGGCGGTATGCTCAGCTCGCTGGTGCACGTGCTCGTCGTCACACCAGTCATTTTCACCTGGCTGCGCGAACGGGAAATCGCCGTGTCTTCCGAGCCGCCCGATGAACCAGAGAGCGACGGCCTTCCACCTACAGTGACGGGATAGCAAGCGAGTGATTTTCCGACCAACCTTGACCCGTTTTTCGGCGGTTGGCTAGAATCCGCGCCCGGGGTAAAATTGCAACAGCGAGCGGGAGTAACTCAGCGGTAGAGTGCGACCTTGCCAAGGTCGAAGTCGCGGGTTCAAATCCCGTCTCCCGCTCCAGATTTCACCGGTTCGGACGCGGTTCTGCGCGGCGAGTCCACGGTTCCCTGGGGGGCGAGCCT
>DATIGQ010000110.1 GCA_035454605.1 Terriglobales bacterium | reverse complement strand
GTAGTCATCCCAACGAAACTGCTGGCGCAAGCTCACACCCGTGCTGGCAAGGCGGGCCTGCTCGCGCTCGGTGTGGTGGATCTGCCCCGCAAGCCGAACAACCTCTTCGACGCGGGTGCCGGGTACGAACACGGCGCCGTCGGCGTCGGCAAAGACCCAATCGCCGTCTTGGATCCGAAGGCCCGTAGACCGGGGTCCCGCTCCGGCGAGCAGTTCCGCTTCCGAGCGAACCGGGCCGGCGGGACAGGAGCCGTAGCTGAACAGAGGCAGGCCGATGCGCAGCAGGTCGGCCGTGTCGCGGTGCGCGCCCCAGATGAGGACGCCCGAAAATCCCGCGGCCTTTGCTTCCAGCGCGGAGAGATCGCCCAGGCAGCCTTCGTCGAGACGGCCGTCGTTGTCCACCACCAGCACGTCGCCGGGCCGGCATCGGTCGCAAGCTTCCAGAAACACGTCCACGCTGCCGTAGTGCTTCACGTAGAGCGAGGGGCCAGCCAGCGTCGAGCCCGGCAAGAGCGGGCGCAGGCCGGGCGGTGCGACGCGAACGTCGCCCAGCAGGCGCACGCACGCGTCAGCAACCAGCGGTGTGGACAGGGAGCGAAATGCTTCGGCAGGATTCATTCCACCGCCTCCAGAGCCTCAACGATCTGAGCATGGGATGGCGGAAGCAGCTCGCCGGATGCGGCCAATTCACCAATGGCCATCGCCGCAAACGCTATCACGTGGTGTGGACGAAGAACGTTTGAATCAGTGACTCCTTGAGTCATTGCGACCGCTATGGTGACGTGCGGTCGCTCGGTCTAATCAGAGGCTCGGTGGCCCACGGCGGTGAGGAAATCGGCCAGGAGCCCGTAGGCCGTGGCTTTGGGGCCGGGATTCTCTTCGAATAGCGTCAGCGCGGGAAAGACGTCTGTGTAGAAGGTGATGGCGGAGGACGTTCCTTCGACGCGCGCCAGGGCGTCGGCCTGCGGGACTTCTTCCGGCCGGACCCACGCGCGTACGCTCCCCTGGGAGCGCCTCGCCTCACACACCAGTTTGCATCTGCGCCCCGCAGCCAGGGCCGCGCGCACGGCTTCGCCGGTCAGGTCGCGGACGCCCTGGCGCTCTACTTGTTCCAGCTTGATCGGATAATTCATCAGTACGGTGACCAGCGCCGCGACCTTGACGGCAGCGTCCCAGCCCTCGACATCGGCAGCGGGGTCGGTTTCGGCCACGCCCGCCGATTGCGCGTCGCGCAGGGAGTCCGCGAAGCTCTTCCCTGCTTCCATTCCTCCCAGAATGACGTTGGTCGTGGAGTTGAGCACGCCGCGGAAGCCCGTGACCTCAACCAACGGCAGGGTGTCGCGGAACATCGAAAAGATGGGAACACCGTCCATCACGGCGGACTCGAACAGGAAGCGACGGTCCTGACGCCGGGCCAATTCTGAGAGTTCTCTGTAGCCGTGGACCACGGGCCCCTTGTTGGCGGTGATGGCGTGGGCTCCGTGCTCCAGAGCCGCCCGCAGATGCGAGATGGCGGGCTCGCCAGTCTCGAAGTCGAGCGAGGTGTTTTCGAAAAGGACGTCCGCCTGGGCGGCTCGCAGCCATTCGCGGACCCCGGCGGGCCGGGCGCATCGCGACGGAGGCGGCACGGCACCTTCAAGTAACACTTTAGGGTCAAGGCCGGCCGGCGAGGCGATCCATCCCATGCGGCGCGTGGCCACGCCGGTAATCCGGCACTCGATGCCGTACTCCGAGCCGAGGGCGGCGCGCTTCTCGAGCAACAGTTCGACCAGCGCACGGCCGACGTTGCCGAAGCCCAGGAGACAGAGATTGAAAGCGCGCGGCACGAGAGTCCTAGGGCGCCGAGGGCCGGAACGCCAGCATCAGCACGAAGGCCACGGCGAAGAAGGGCGCGGCTTCGAAGGTACTGGCCCCGAGGAAGCGCAGGACAAATCCGTACAGTGCCAATGATTCGCAAAGGGCGAGGGAAATAAGGTTTGCTGCCCGCCAACGCCCCAAGGCCGCAGTGTCATCGGGGTTCCGTCGAAGCAAATCCATCGCGGGTGCAAGCATTCGCTTCCGTACCACGACGAGGGCGCCAAACACCACCACGGCGAACACGGTCAGCAATTGGCGGACCGGGCGGAGGTCTCCGGACGAAACGCGGGCTAACATCTCGCCCAGGCCGAAATACAACGGAATCGTGGCCAACAACGTCAGATGGACAGTGCGCGTTACGCGCACGGCAGCTTCGAGTCCGCTCGTTTGGCCGTTCATGGCGGGCGGCTATTTTCTGCTCCCTGGTTCGGACCGTCAACTCAGCCGCATACCCTGCTGCGCGCAGCCTCAACACCATAGCGGGTGCGTAGTGAGTACAATCTCCTGGCCTTATGGGTCAGACGGATGTTCCGGCAATCGTCGCGAAGCAGATCCAGCACCAGGTTCGTCTCACCCGCCAACGGATGGCGTGGTGGCTTCCATGGATCTTTGTGACAGGTCTTGCCGTATCGATTCTGGGCCTCATCTTGCAGGCAAGGCTGCCCTGGAAAGGGTGGCCAGCGCTCGGTTTCTCCACTCTGGCGCTGCTCACCGCATATTTCGGATGGGTCGTTTTTCTGTGGCTGTTCGGTCCGTACGGCCTGTGGCCGTCAACGTGGTTGTTTCCATTCAAGCCCCGGATCGTGCCCTACTTCGCGCGCGAATTGGCGAGGTACGGAGGGAAGACGATGACGGCGTTCGCGCGCGGCCGGGGAGTTTACCGGGAGATTGCTGCGCTGGAACAGCTTGCCGGGTCTTTGGGAGTGGCGCCGCTATCGGCCTATGGCTTCGCTTACGATCACTATGGTCAGGAGGTTCGCTGGCATGACCCCGCGGAAGGCCTGCGGACGATCGAAGCACTGCAGCAGAACCTGGGCGCGGAGTTGGCTGCAGGCCCTGATGTGACCCAAGACCTAAAGGCATTGGCATCCATATTGCGCGAGGCTGCCGACCAGAAAGTCTGCTTCAGCCTGGTGCTCCGCCTCCACCCCAAAGACAACATGCAGGCTGTGTGTACCCGTGAGGTTCGCCAGGGTAGCTTTTGGTAATGGTGCCGATTCCCGAACGGCACGCGCGGCGCCTGTGGTTTAGCGGTTCCAAGCGCAACGTTGTATCCTTCCCGCTTTCCATGGGGCGCGTTCTGATCGCAACGTCGAATCCGGGGAAGCTGCGCGACTTCGCCGGCGCAGCGGCGGAGTCGGACATCGAAGTAGCTGCCATTCCCGACTTCAGTTCCCTTCCCACCATCGTCGAAGACGGCCCGACGTTCGAAGCCAACGCGCGAGCCAAGGCCGAGCACTACAGTCGGTACGTTCCGGGAGATTTGGTACTGGCGGATGATTCGGGCCTCGAAGTCGAGGCCCTGGGCGGCGCGCCGGGGGTACGCTCGGCGCGCTACTCGGGTGAGAGTGCGACCGACGAGCTGAACAATGTGCGGTTGCTTCAGGAGCTGGAAGGCGTCCCCGACGATCGGCGAAGCGCGCGTTTCGTGTGCGTGATTGCCGTGGCGCGCGACGGGCGGACGCTGGACACGTTTCAGGGAGAGGCGGCGGGCGTAATCCTGTGTGAAGCGCTCGGCAGTGGAGGCTTTGGGTATGACCCATTGTTCTTTTTCCCGCCGCTGCGCAAGACCTTTGCCCAACTCTCGCCGGAGGAAAAGGCGAAGGTAAGCCATCGGGGGGCGGCGTTCAGGAGCTTCCTGGACTGGTATGGCAGAGACGCCGAGCGCTAACTACCGACCGTCTACTTGAAGCACTTGGAGATGGCCTGGCAGATGGTGACCAGCTTCTGCAAGTCAGCGGGGGAGAAGTCAGCACCGGAGGCGGGGGCGGACATGCCCTTGCGGCAGACCTGGATGACGCCCAGCGGGCCGGCTTGCGACATCACCGGCACCGACATGAGCTTCTGGATGACGTAGGCGTGCTTGTCCACTTTCTCTCCCGGCTGGGGCTTGGGGCGGCCCCCGGTATCTACGGCTTCGAAGATGGAGGTGTGCTTGGCCTGGGCGAAGTTGTTGATGATCTCGGCGCGCTTGGTGTTGAAGGTGCGTGCCGCCACCGAGCCGGTGGTGTTGAGCGGGATCGTCCCGATATTGTGCAGCTTGGAGGGATAGACGAACACCAGGCTCGACTTGTCCACGCGCATGATGCCGACCTCGTCGTCCTTGACGCCGAAGGTCTTGGCCAGTTCGGCGGCGATCTTTTCCCCGTTTTTCGGGCTCAGACCCTCCTTTTCGCACTCGGTGGCCAGTTGCGCGAACGCGATGACAGGTGTGGCCATGGGACCCTCCGTGGTCGGCTGGAATCGAGGCAGGCCATTATATCCGCCGTGCGGGGACGAACAAGAGCGGCGAGAGCCCATTTTGCCGCTGCGTTCCACGGTGCAGTTTGCCGCGATGCGGACTTCCTTGACTTCGCTGCGCAGCGACAAAGATAATCGAGAGTTGGGCTTCGCACCGCGCAACCGCAAGGAGACCCGCGACTGAATGGCGTCTACCGCCGCTCCCCCGGCTGATACCCCTCGCATCCATGCCGGCGTGGCCCCACTGCGGGCCGGCCAGGGACGTTCGTTCTGGCTGCGCCGCCTGCATTCGCTGAGCGGCATCTTCCCCGTAGGCTTCTACCTGGTGGAGCACATGGTGTCGAATGCCTTCGCTACCAACGGCCCGGCGGCCTACGGCAAGCAAGTGGCATTCCTGGTAAGCGTGCCCTTCCTCGTAGTCGTAGAAACGACGTTCATCTTCCTGCCCATCCTGTTTCATGCGCTCTACGGCTTCTACATCTGGATCCGTGGCGAGTCCAACGTGGCCGATTACCCGTGGGCGGGCAACTGGATGTACACGCTGCAGCGCTGGACGGGAGGCATCGCCTTCGCCTACATCGTGTTCCACACCTGGGAGATGCGCTTCACCGGCGTCCATTTGCCGGAGAACCCGTACGCGGCGTTCGGAAAAGTGCAGGCGGCGTTTGAGAACCCCTGGGTGGTGGCGTTCTACGTGGTGGGAATCGTGGCGGCGGTATGGCACTTCAGCTACGGCCTTTGGCTGTTCGCCGCCAAGTGGGGCATCACGGTGGGTGAGCATGCCCGGCGGCGCTTCGGCTACGTGTGCCTGATGATCGGCGTGGCGTTCCTGGCGGTGTGGTTGCTGACCGTGCGCGCCTTCCTGCGGCCGTGGCCAGCGGAGAAAACGGTGAGCAGCCCGGTTGCCCAATCGCTGGCGGCGGAGAAGCGCTGAATGGCCCGAGCCCCCAAGATCATTGTCATCGGAGGCGGGCTGGCCGGTCTGGCGGCGGTCATCAAGATCGCCGAACAGGGCGGCAATGTGGACCTCTTCTCCATCGTTCCGGTCAAACGCTCGCATTCGGTGTGTGCCCAGGGCGGCATCAATGCCGCCAAGAACCTGAAGGGTGAGGGCGACTCCACCTGGAAGCATTTCGACGACACCATCTACGGCGGCGACTTCCTGGCCAACCAGCCCCCGGTCAAGGAGATGTGTGAGGCCGCCCCGGGCATCATCGACCTGCTGGACCGCATGGGCGTTCCCTTCAATCGCACCCCCGAGGGCCTGCTGGACTTCCGGCGCTTCGGCGGAACGCTGTACCACCGCACCGCGTTCGCCGGCGCCACCACGGGTCAACAGCTCCTGTACGCGCTCGATGAGCAGGTGCGGCGGTTCGAAGCCGAAGGCAAGGTGCAGAAATTCGAGCACTGGGAGTTCCTTTCCGCCGTGCTCGATGGGAACCGGGTGTGCCGCGGCATCTGTGCCATGGACCTGCGCACCATGGAGGTCCGCACCTTCCCGGCAGACGCCATTATCGTGTGCACCGGCGGGATCGGGGCCATCTTCGGCAAGTCCACCAACTCGGTGGTCTGCACCGGGTCGGCACAGGGCGCGCTCTATCAGCAGGGGTGCTATTACGCCAACGGCGAATTCATCCAGGTGCATCCCACCGCCATCCCGGGCGAGGACAAGCTGCGGCTGATGTCGGAATCGGCGCGCGGCGAAGGCGGCCGCGTGTGGGTGCCGAAGAACCCCGGAGACAAGCGCGAGCCGCTCTCCATTCCGCAATCGGAGCGCTGGTACTTCCTGGAAGAGTGGTACCCGAAGTACGGGAACCTGGTGCCGCGCGACGTGGCCACGCGCGCCATCCATAAGGTGGTGTACGAGCATGGGCTGGGCATCGACGGCAAGCCCATGGTCTATCTCGACCTGACCCACATCGACGCCGCCATCCTGGACCGCAAGCTGGAAGGCATCCTGGAGATCTACGAGAAGTTCGTGGGCGACGATCTGTGCAAAGTGCCCATGAAGATCTTTCCGGGCATGCACTACACCATGGGCGGCCTGTGGGTCGACTTCAAGCAGTCCACGAACCTGGCGGGGATTTACGCCGCCGGGGAATGCGAGTACCAGTACCACGGCGCCAACCGGCTGGGGGCGAACTCGCTGGTTTCGTGCATCTTCGGCGGATTCGCAGGCGGACCGGCGGCCATGGCGTACGCCAAGTCCATCGCCAGGTCCGCGGAGGCGGTGGAGTCCGGCGTCTTCGATGCGGAACGCAAACGCCAGGAGGAAATCAACGCCGGGCTGATGCGGTCCGACGGCAGCGAGAACCCGTTCCGGTTGTGGCGCGAGCTGGGCGAGATCATGACCCGAAACTGCACCGTCATCCGCTACAACAAGGCGCTGGAAGAGACCGACGGCAAGCTGGTGGATCTGCTGGAACGCTACCGCCGAATCAACTTGAGCGACCGCAGCCAGTGGGCCAACACCACGGTGGCCTTCGCCCGCCAGCTCTACAACATGCTGCAGCTTTCGCGCGTCATCGCCCAGGGGGCGCGCCTGCGCGACGAGTCGCGCGGGGCGCATTACAAGCCGGATTTCCCCGAGCGCGACGATCCCAATTTCCTGAAGACCACGAAGGCGTCCTTTGCGGCGGACGCCGATGAGCCGCGGCTGGAGCTGGAACCGGTGGATACGTCGCTGCTTCCGCCACGGCCACGCCGCTACGATGTGGCGGCATAGCCTGAGGAGTTGACGAGAATTTGATGGCCGACAAGACGGTCGTTCTCAAGATCAAGCGCCAGGCCGACCCCGGGGCCCAGCCCTACTGGGAGGAGTTTGAGCTGGCCTGGAAGCCCGGCATGAATGTGATCTCCGCCATGATGGAGATCGCCGCCAACCCCGTGAACCGCCAGGGCAAGGCCGCCGCGCCCATCACCTACGATTCGAATTGCCTGGAGGAGGTGTGCGGCTCCTGCGCCATGCGCATTAACGGGCGGGCGCAGATGGCATGCTCGGCGCTGGTGGACAAGCTGGAGCAGCCCATCCGCCTGGAGCCGCTGTCGAAGTTCCCGGTCGTGCGCGACCTGGCGGTGGATCGCAACGTCCTGTTCGAGAACTTGAAGCGCGTGAAGGCGTGGGTGCCGGTGGACGGCACCTACGACCTGGGCTCGGGGCCGCGCGTCTCTCCGCGCCAGCAGGAGGAGGCGTATCCGTACTCGCGCTGCATCTCCTGCTGCTGCTGCATGGAGGTGTGCCCGCAGTTCAATGAGCAGACCGGCTTCGTGGGCGCGGCCACCATCGGCCAGGTGGCGCTGTTCAATGAGCATCCCACGGGCAAAGTACTGGCGCCGGACCGGCTGGCGGCGCTGATGGGCGATGGCGGCATCGCCGACTGCGCCTATGCGCAAAACTGTGTCGAGGCCTGCCCCAAGGAGATTCCCCTGACGCGCGCCATCTCCAGCGTGGCCGGCCAGGTGATGCGCCAGGCTATCCGTGACCTGTTCCGGAGCTAGCGGCGTGGAACTCGGATTGGGGAATCCTGACACGCGCCCGTGCCGTCGAATCCGGCCAGCCTGCACTGCGAGGACCTTTTGAAAATGATTGCGAAGCCCTGGTTGTTGTTCCTCTTCCTGGTGACCTTATCCGCCCTTGCCCAACCGGCTGCAAAACCTGCCGCCAAGGCCGGCCCGCGCGCCATCCATAACTCGGCGCTCATCATCGACACGCACGCGGACACCACGCAATACTTTTCCGACGACTTCGATATCAGCCGTGGCGCCCTGGCCGAAGGCCGGCACTTCGACCTGGACCTCGCCCGCAAGGGCAATCTGCGCGCGCAATTTTTCTCCGTCTGGGTGGACCCGAAGGCGCCGCGCTCGCACGGCCGCTTCGCCATCCGCACTTTCGAGCTCATTGATTCCGTCTACCGGCAGGTGGCGCGCCATCCCGACGGCATGATGATGGCGTTCAGCCCGGCCGACATCCAGCGCGCTCATGCGGGACACAAGCTGGCGGTGCTGATGGGAATCGAGGGCGGGCACTCCATCGAGAACGACTTGGCGCTGTTGCGGGATTACTACCGGCTGGGGGTGCGCTACATGACCATCACCTGGTCGAACAGCACCGATTGGGCCGATTCTTCCGGCGACATCGACAAGGCCGGTGTCCCGCACACCAAGGGAGGCCTCACCGAATTCGGCGAGGAAGTCATCCGCGAGATGAACCGGTTGGGCATGATGGTCGACATCTCGCATGTTTCCGACCGTACGTTCTACCGCACGCTGGTGATCAGCCGCGCCCCGGTCATCGCTTCGCATTCGTCCGCGCGCGCGCTGACCAATCACAAGCGCAACATGACCGACGACATGCTGCGCGCCGTGGCCCGCAACAACGGCGTGGTCATGGTGAACTTCTACTCTGCTTTTGTGGATGACGACTACCGACGCGAGGCCGCCAAGTTGAATGCCGAAGCCGATGCCGCGGAAGAGAAGATGCGGGCTGAGCTGAAAAACGCCGACGCCGCGACCTACTACCGCGCCTTCAACAAGCTGCACCGCCAGTTCGCGGCACGCGTGCCTCGTCCGCCGTTCAAGTCGCTGATCGACCACATCGACCACGTGGCCAAAGTGGCAGGCATCGATCACGTCGGTTTGGGCTCCGACTTCGACGGCGTCACTTCCCTGCCCCAGGGCATCGACTCGGTAGCGGATTTGCCGAAGATCACCGCGGCGCTGGCGGCGCGCGGCTATACCGCCGAGCAGTTGCACAAGATCCTGGGCGGAAACCTGATGCGCGTGTTCCGCGACGTGGAACGCATCAGCCGCCAGATCCAGGCCGAGGAAAAGGCGGAGTCGGCCGCGGCAGCCCCGAAACATTGAGGCGTAAGACGGTACCGATTAGAATCACGTGTCCACTGGAGGACGAATGTCCCGACTGATTGCTGCCGCGCTCTTGTTCGTTTCCATCGTCGCCTGCGAATCGGAACCTCAGAAAACCCCATCCGCCGCGCCCTCGAGCCCCGCCCCGGCTGCCGCGGAGGCCAAACCGAACCTCGGTCCTGACCCCGCAACCTTGGTGGGCGCCACGGCCGTGATCGAGACCTCGTCGGGCAAGCTGACCTGCAAGCTCTTCGCAAAAGAAGCTCCCAAGACGGTAGCCAACTTTGTGGGTCTCGCCGAAGGCACGCGCGACTGGAAGCACCCTCTGACCAAGTCGCCCAAGGTCGGAGCGCCGCTGTATGACGGCACCATCTTCCATCGCGTCATCCCCAACTTCATGATCCAGGGCGGCGACCCGCTGGGAAACGGCTCCGGCGACCCTGGCTACAGTTTCGAGGACGAGATCGTGCCCACGCTCACGTTCGACCGGCCCGGGAGGATGGCGATGGCCAACTCCGGACCCAACACCAACGGCTCGCAGTTCTTCATCACCGAGGTGCAGACACCGCACCTGAACGGCAAACACACTATCTTTGGCCAGTGTGATGCGGCCAGCGTCGCCCTGGTGCGCAAGATCGCCCGCGTGCCCCGCGACGAACGCAATGACAAGCCCATCAAGCCCGTAAGGATCGAGAAGATCACCATCGTACGGGCCGAAAAGAAATAGCCATAGAGGCACCGAGAGCACCAAGGAAGGACGGTCAAAGGAGATTCATGTCTCGCACACCCGGAACCTACG
Organism: Terriglobales bacterium; assembly: GCA_035454605.1. Classification (NCBI taxonomy): domain Bacteria; kingdom Pseudomonadati; phylum Acidobacteriota; class Terriglobia; order Terriglobales; species Terriglobales bacterium. The sequence continues at coordinate 13,388 of DATIGQ010000110.1, read as the reverse complement.
CAGTGTTCGACACCACCGAAGGGCGCATCGTCTGCCGCCTGTTCGAGAAAGAAGCGCCCAAGACGGTGAAGAACTTCATCGACCTGGCAGAAGGCAAGCGCAACTGGATTCACCCGCGAACGCGCCAGGCCACCCAAGCACGCCTCTACGACGGGACCATCTTCCACCGCGTGATTCCCAACTTCATGATCCAGGGGGGCGATCCTCTAGGCACGGGTACCGGAGGTCCCGGCTACAAGTTCGAGGACGAAACCAAGGGCTCTCCCTACAAGTTCGACCAACCGGGCAAGCTGGCCATGGCCAATGCCGGACCCAACACCAACGGTTCGCAGTTCTTTATCACCGTGGCGCCCACCGACTGGCTCAACGGCCTGCATACCATTTTCGGCGAGGTGGTGGAAGGCCAGGAGGTCGTCAACCGGATTGCCAACGTTCCTCGGGAACGCAACGACAAGCCTAAGACGGACGTGGTGCTGAACTCGGTGACCATCGAGCGCGCGTGAGGTGCGCTCTCCGCTCTGCGCCTTCCGGTTTCCGTACACATGCCCCGTGGGCAGCGCGGGCGTGCGGAAGAAGCCCCGGTAATGCGAAACTAGGGCGGTGTTCCCAGCCATCGAAGGCGACCTCGTCAAGCTGGCGCTGCTGAGCGGCGCGGCCACCGCGCTCTACCTGCTGGCGCGGCACTTATCCCGTGCGTCCGAGCCAAGCGATCTCGCCGCCGCGCTCGATCCCGAGCCGCCTTCCTTCCCCGAACCGGTGAAGCCGCCCGTTCCGCTGGTGGGTCACGAAATCCCGTTTCCGCTGGACGTGCGCCAACTGGAGGCCAAGTATGGCCCCGGTTTCGCCCGCCCGAACATCCTCAACTACTACTTCCGGCACACCGACATGGTCGACGGGCCTCCGGATCCGGAGGACTTGTACGACGAGTTCTTTGTGGAGCTGGAGAATCCCGAGCACGAGCATCGCTGGACGACAAGTTTCCACGTGGCCACACCCAAGGGTCTGAAACGAGTGATGCAGGAAGACCGCAGCGACTTCCTGTACGGCGAGGGCACCATCATTGTTCCGCGGTTCGACCTGGCAGTCATCCTGCGTGCGGTCCTCGAGCACTATGCGGAGCCCAACGACCCGCTGTTCAAGCCGAAGCAGGTCTTAGCCGACCGTCAGCACGAATAAGCGGAAGGACCGGCCGTGCCGGGTCTCAGTCTCCGTCCGCGGCCTTCGCTATGGTGAGCAGATTCGCAGGAGCGGGAATCGGAACCGCAGGGACATCAGCCGGCATCTGCAGGTTCGGCATGGGCTGGGCGGAGAAAAGCCGCCGGCAGGGTTTCGCCAGCCAACGCGCCCAGCGCCCCGACGAGGCGATGCGCGCGCTGTCCGTGGCCATTCCCGTATCCGCGTACATCTGGCGGTAGATTTTCGAAATCAGGAGGAAGGCCAACCGGCCCTGCCAGGACTTGATGAAGCGGGAGCGGTTCCAGATGGATCGCAGACTGTAGAACGTGTCCCAGGCGCCCTGCGTCCGACGGCGGATTTCGTCCGCGGACATGACGGGGTGCTCCCAAAACAGCTTGGGGCGCAGGGCCAGTGGAATGAGCCAGCGCCGCGTCAAAGGAACGTTCGCGATGCGGACCGGATTGTTCTCCATGCTTTTCTCCCAGCGCTGGAAATCGACGGTGCCCGGGAAGGGTGTCAGCATGACGAACTGGGCAAAGGCGAGTTGGGCTCGGTCCGCCACCTCCGCGGTGGCGTCGAAAGTGTCGGGACGATCGCTGGGAAGGCCAAAGATAAACGAGCCGAGCACGTAGACGCCGTGGCGCCGGAATGTCCTGAGGCGCTCGACCAGATCCTCTCCCGCGGCATTGAAGTCCTTGTAGACGTCCTTGAGGCCCTCGGGTGTAACCGATTCCACCCCGACCAGCACGCCCTTGATGCGAGCGGCCCGCATGGCCTCCAGGAAATCGGGGTCTTCGGCCGCCTCCATGGTGATCTGGGTGAAGAAGCACATGTCCGCAGGAAGCTGCGCCATCCGGTGCATCAGCTCGAAGCGGTCGGCTCGCGTGGCCTTCAGTTGGTTGAGCCGCTCGGGGTTGTTCTGCCGCGCCGCCAATTCGAGGTCGGTGAGTGTCACCGGATAAAAGTTGTCGTCCGCCAGAACGATGAAGTTGAACCCCAGCCGCCGCAGCTCGACCAGCTCTTTGATCACGGTGTCCCAGGTGCGCTGGCGTGGGCGTTGTCCGTCGGTCCGCCAGACCGAGCAGAACGAGCAATGCTTGGGACATCCGCGAACCGTCTGCACCGATGCCCACATGTAGCGCTCGCGAGGAATCAGGTCCCAGCGCGCGGGAGCGAAGTCGGAGGCTTCGATCTGGCCTCCGCGGTACACGCGCTTCGGGACACCCGCGCAGCAGTCCGCCACCACAGTCTTCCAAATCAGGTCGCCGTCTCCCTGCACCACGGCATGCGCGCCGCCCAGCTCATGGGCTTCTTCCGGATAGAGGGTGCTGTGAATACCGCCAAACACCACATGGGCGCCACGGTCGCGTGCCATCTTGCCGAGGGTGTACCCGCGCAGGGCATTCGCGGTGTGGATGCCGATGCCGACCACGTCTCCCCGCTCAATGCTTGCCGGATCGAGGGCAGCGAGGGTTTCGTCTACCAGGACAGGATCGCCGTACTGGCGGGGTGTGGCGGACGCCAGGACGTAAAGCCAGCGAGGAGGAACGACCGCAGTGCCGAAAGATACGTCGCTGGGATTGACAAGGTGCACCCTCATCCTGAACTCACCCCTTAGGTTAAGCTCACATGCACGCTAGGCAGGACGAACGACCATTTGTTCGCTTCGCGTGGCCAAGATCAAGAAGAGTAAGCAGAACTCCCGAAGTGCACTCACCCCAGCAAGATTCTAACCCAGACTGAGCTTTCACACACGCCCCGGGTGCTGTTTTTGTTTGGGTCTGTCAGAGGAGAGCCCCGGCGTCCAAGCAGCTACAACCTGCTATACACCGATGACGCCCACCAGTTCCTTCACGGCATCGGCGCTCTTCTTGAGCGCCGCCGCTTCTTCCGGCGTCAGTTTGATCTCAATGACATCCTCGATGCCGCGAGTTCCCAGCTTGCAGGGCACGCCGACGAACAGGCCGCTGATCCCGTACTCCCCCTCGAGGTAAGCGGCACAGGGCAGGATCTTCTTCTTGTCCCTGATGATGGCCTCTACCATCTCTGTCACGGCCGAGGCGGGTGCGTAGAAGGCGCTGCCCGTCTTGAGGTACTTGACGATCTCGGCTCCGCCGTCGCGCGTGCGCTGCACCAGGCGCTCGATGGTCGCGGCATCCATCAATTCGGTGATGGGAATGCCGGCGACGGTGGAGTAGCGCGCCAAGGGCACCATGGTGTCGCCGTGGCCGCCCAGCACGAACGCGGTGACGTTCTCCACGCTGACCTTGAGTTCCTCGGCGATGAAGGTGCGGAAGCGCGCGGAATCCAGTACGCCCGCCATACCGATGACCCGGTTGCGGGAGAACTTGGAGAGCTTGTAGGCGGCCTGCGCCATGGCATCCAGCGGATTCGAGACCACGATGAGGATGCAATCGGGCGAGTTGGCCACCACCTTGCCCACCACGTCCTGCATGATCTTGTAGTTGGTGTTGAGCAGGTCGTCGCGGCTCATGCCGGGCTTGCGCGGGATGCCGGCGGTGATGACCACGATGTCGGAGTTAGCCGTATCGGCGTAGTCATTGGTTCCCAGCACGCGCACGTCGCGCTTCTCGATGGGCATGGCCTCGAGCAGGTCGAGCCCTTTCCCCTGGGGCACGCCTTCGATGATGTCGATGAGCACCAGGTCGGCCAGTTCCTTGGCCGCCATCCAGTGGGCGACGGTGGCGCCCACGTTGCCCGAACCCACGATCGTCACTTTTTTGCGCATGAGTCCCCTCAAGTGTTGGTTGTGAATTCTCTCATAACCGACTGGCGGACGGGGACTGCCGTCGCCTAGTCTGCGGCCGTATTGACTCTCGCCTGATCCATGTTGGTGATGATGTGCCCGGCGAACTCGCTGGTCTTGACCTTGGTGGCTCCTTCCATCAGCCGCTCGAAATCATAGGTCACGGTCTTCTGCTGGATGGTACGCTCCAGCGCATCTTCGATGAGCCGCGCCGCTTCCTTCCATCCCAGGAAGTCGAACATCATCACGCCGGAAAGGATAACCGAGCCGGGATTGATGACGTCCTTGTCGGCGTATTTGGGCGCCGTGCCGTGGGTGGCCTCGAAGAAAGCGTATTCGTCGCCGATGTTGGCGCCGGGGGCGATTCCCAGTCCCCCGATCTGCGCCGCGCAGGCGTCGGAGATGTAATCGCCGTTCAGATTGGGCGTGGCCAGCACGTGGTACTCGTCCGGTCGCGTGACCACCTGTTGGAAGATGGAGTCGGCGATGCGGTCGTTCACCATGATCTTCTTCTTCCACGCCCCCTGGCCGTGCGTGGCGTAAATGGCATCGAGCACGCCCTTCACCTCGGCGTAGACCTGTTGCCGGAATTGCTCGGTGGCGAATTCCAGCCCCGGTTCGACCATGCGGGCGTTGTCCTCCACCGAGAGATTCGGGTTCTTGTCCTTGTTGTCCAGGATCCAGCTCTCGCGCTCGGTCACGATGGCGTCACGAAACTCCTGTTGCGCCAGTTCATAACCCCACTCACGGAAGGCGCCCTCCGTGAACTTCTGGATGTTGCCCTTGTGGACCAGCGTGACCACCCTGCGGCCATTGGCAATGGCGTGCTGGATAGCCATGCGCACCAGCCGCTTGGTCCCGGTGACCGAAATGGGTTTGATGCCGATGCCCGAATCCTCGCGGATCTTCTTCCCCGTTCCCTTCAGCATCTCGTTGTTGAGGAAATCGATCAGCTTCTTCCCTTCCGGCGTTCCCTGCTTCCATTCGATACCGGCGTAGACGTCCTCGGTGTTCTCACGGAAGATGATTACGTTCATGCGCTCGGGGTGTTTCACCGGCGAGGGCACGCCCTGGTAATACTTCACGGGACGCACGCAGGCGTAGAGGTCGAGAATCTGGCGCAGGGCCACGTTGAGGGAGCGAATGCCTCCGCCGACCGGCGTGGTGAGCGGTCCCTTGATGGCTACGCGGAACTCGCGCACCGCGTCCACCGTGTCGTCCGGCAGCCAGGTCTTGAACTGCGTGAACGCCTTCTCCCCGGCGAAGACCTCGTACCAGGCCACGCGGCGCTTGCCGCCGTAAGCCTTCTCGACCGCGGCGTCGAAAACCCGCCGTGACGCTTTCCAGATGTCGCGTCCCGTGCCATCCCCCTCGATGAACGGAAGGATAGGATTGTCCGGGACGTGGAACCGGCCGTCGCGGTAGGTGATCTTCTGCCCGTCCGTCGGGACGGGAACGCCGTTGTACGCCTTCGCCATAAGGCCTCCGTACGCAAAAAGTCAGGCAATTATAAAAGGACTGCGCGGCCCGGGGGCTGTGCGCTGGGTCACACCACCATGCGCTCGTACACTCGCCGCACGCCCTGGTAGCTGCGCTCCAGTTCCGCTTCCAGGCCGCCGGCCAGCTCCCGCCCCAGCAGCTTGGCGGTGAGGCGCTCGATGGTCTCTCGCGCCTGCTCTGCGGCGGGCAGCGACTTGCGGGCGCGTCCCTGTACCAGGCGGATCACGTGCTCCAGCGTCCGCAGCAGTTCTCCGGCTGAATCGAGGGTGGCGCAGTCGTTGTCGCTCAACCAGGCGCGCGTGGCCAACTGGTGCAGCTTCACGCGGATGTTGCCGCGCACCTCGTACGCCTGCCGCCGTACCACCAGATAGGACGCGATGAAGTCGATGTCGTAGAAGCCGCCGGAAGTAGTCTTGAAATTCGGCTCTCCGGGCTCGCTTTTCTCCAGGCGGCCGCGCATGTCGCGCACGGCGGCGGGAAAATCGGGATGGCCGGCAAAGCGAGCCAGCCCCCGTTGGACGGCCTGCCATGTTCTGTCCGCCAGCTCGGGCGAGCCGGCCACCGGCCGCAGCTTGGTGTAGGTCAGCGCCTCCCAGGCCTGGGCGTCCGACGCGAAGTACTCTGCCAGGTGCTCGGGGGTATGCACCAGCTCACCTTCGGCGCCGCGCGGGCGCAGGCGCGGGTCCACGGCGAACACCGTGCCGTCGCGCGTGTACGCCGACAGCACTTCGACCATCTGTTCCGCCGTCCGCGTTCCCTGCGCTTGTGAAACAGCCCCGTCGCGGACGAAGAGCAGATCGGCGTCGGAGGCGATGTCAAACTCGCAACTTCCCAGGCGTCCCAGGGCCAGCACGGCGAATCCTTCCGGTGAACCGGCGACGCGGGCGGCGGCACGAATGGCGGCGTCGGCGACGGCGGTGGTCTCGGCCAGCGATTCATAAACCGGCCGGCTCTCTACCAGGTCCCGCGCTCCGGCGGCAAACACCCGGTGCCGAAAATGCTGCCGCAGGAGCGCCAGCTTCTCGCCGTAAGAGGCTTCGGACTTCGCAATGTGCTCAAAGACCGGGTCTTCGCCCGACACCGCCTCGCTGCCGGGCGCAAACAGTTCCTTTTCCGCGCCTGTCTCTGAGTTTTCGCCGATCTCGCGCACCGTGGCAATCTCTTCCGGATGGCGGATGAGGATGTCCGTCAGGTAGTCGCTCGCGGCGAAGATACGCAGGGCGCGCTCTACCGCCTGGGGATCGCGAGTGACGGCGGCATAGCGCTCGGAACTGGTGAACGAGGCACTTAGAAAACGGTGCAGGTTGCGGCGTGCATGGGTTGCCAGCTCGCGACGCGCGGCGACCTCGTAAAGCGCCGGGGCGTCCACCGCCAGCCGGTGCAGGATCTGGTCATAGGTCAGCTCACGTCCCAACTCGGCGGGAGGCATGAGCAGGCGGAAGCCAGGTTCCGGTCCCTCGCGCAGTTTCTGCTGCTGCTGGCTGTGGATGATGCGCTGGTAGATCTCCGCCACGGCCGCCATGCGCTGCCGCACCGTGGCTACGAAGTCCTCTGGCAGGACTTCGCCGCGGTCGGTACCGATGACTGCGCGCGCAATCACTCGCAGCTCGGCCTCCGCCTCCGGCAGGCGGTGGGTCTGCTGCCCGCGCCGCAATTGCAGCCGGTGTTCTACCCGCCGGAGAAATTCGTAGCCGCTGTTCAGATCGTGGAAGTCCTTGCCGGCAAGATGTCCCTTGTCATGCAGTTTGTGCAGCGAAAACAACGTACCGCCGGAGCGCAGCCAGGGTTCGGAGCCGCCGTACACGCGCTGCAAACACTGCACCAGGAACTCGACATCGCGGATGCCGCCCCGCTCCACCTTCACATCCAGGTGCAGGCGGCCGTGGCTGCTTGCCGCGTTGGCCCTGCGGCGGTGGGCGCTGATCTTCTCCCGCGTGTCGAGCGCGGTCTCGATGGCGGCAAAATTCAGCTCTTTGCGGTAGATGTGCGGCTGCACGGCGCGGATGAACTCCCGGGCCAGCGACTGGTTGCCGGCCGAGTGACGCGCCTTGATCATGGCCTGCAGCTCCCAGTCGTGCGCCCGCTCCCGGTAGTAACCCAGCGCATGGGAGAGCGGCACCGCAGGCTCACCCTCGCGACCCTGGGGGCGCAATCGCAGGTCGATACGGAACACCGCGCCTTCCCGCGTCACCCGAGAAAGAAGTTCGGTCGCATCCTGGGCCAGGCGGATGAAGTACTCTCGGTTGGAGATGGTTCCCGGCTCGGCGGGCTCGCCGTCGCCATAGAGGAAAAGCAGATCCACGTCCGAGCTGTAATTCAGCTCCAGGCCGCCCAGCTTTCCCAGCGAGAGCACGGCGAAAGGCGGCTCGGCTACGCGGCCTTCACGGTCCGCAGAGAGCGGTGCGCCGTAGCGTGCGCGCAGGGCGGTGTCGCACTCCCGGAGCGCTTCCTCGATGAGCACGTCCGCCAGGGCGGAAATCTCCGCCGTGGTCTCGGCCAGGGTAGCGATGCCCAGCACATCGCGCAGCATGATGCGGATGTACTCGCGCCGCTTGAAGCGGGCCAGCAGCAGCGCCGCATCGCTCTCGAAGGAACGGGAACGGAAGCGCGCCAGGCTCTCCTCGTGGTCCTCGCGGGAGTGCGTGCGGTCGAGATGCCGCTCGCGCGCCAAAGCGTGGAACAAATCGGGGTTCTGGATGAGCGTTTCGCCCAGGTACAAGCTGTAGCCGAACACCACCACGGCGTAATGGATCAGGTAGTGGTGGCGGTCCATCAGCCGCAGGACTTCGGTGTTTCCGGCGGAGCACAGGCGCTCGAACAGGTTGAGGGCGGAGTCAGGATCGGGCGAGTCAATCAGCAGCGTGGGCAGCGACTCCGCCACACCCGCCGGCACGTGCTCACGAACGCGCGCCAGGTTCTGCGCAGCGCGCTCCGGATCCTGAAAAGCGATGTGGGACAGCGCGGCTGCCGGGTTCACCCTTCACCGCTCTCCACAGGTGGGATAACTGCGGCCAGCATAGCACGGTCCCGGAAGGTCACTCAGTTTCGCGACGCTCCGGTTCGAGGATGGCGCGCAACTCCGCCAGCACTTTTTTCTCCGCCAGGACCAGCAGCGTATCGCCCGGCTGGAAGACCGTGCCGCCGCCGGGTACCTGGAATTCTTCATCGCGGTTCAGCCCGACAATGAGCGCCCCCGGCGGCAGGCCCATCTCGACAATCTGCTTGCCGACGGCCCTGGATCCGGGCTGTACCTCGAACTCTTCCAGGGCACTCTTGATGCTGCGCGTGGGGGCGTACTCGATGGGATACTCACGCCGGACCTTCAGCGGAGCCGCCAGGCCGAGCCAGCGCGCCACCCAGGGGATACTGGTGCCCTGGACGAGCACCGAAGTCAGCACAATGAAGAAGACCAGGTCGAAGATCAGTTCGGCCTGCGCCATTCCGGCCAGCAACGGGAATGTGGCCAGGATGATGGGCACTGCTCCCCGCAGTCCCACCCAGGAGACCAACAATTTGTGCCGCCAGCGCATGCGGTCGTCGAACAGCAGCACCGAGAACACGCTGACGGGCCTGGCCACCAGCATGAGAAAGAACGATAGCGCCAATCCGGCGCCGGCCACCGGCAGCAAGCGGGACGGAAACACCAGCAGGCCCAAGGTGATGAACATGGCGATCTGCATCAGCCAGGCCAGCCCGTCGTGAAACATGTGCAGGCTGCGGCGGTGGATGATGTCGCGATTCCCGACCACCAGCCCGGCCACATACACAGCCAGGAAGCCGTTGCCGCCCACAGTAGCCGTCGCGCCATAGGCCAGCAGCACCAGAGAGAACGTCAGCACCGGATACAGTCCCTCGTACTGCAGCCGGATGTGATTCACCAGCCAGGCTATGGCGAGTCCCATCAAGTAGCCGGCCACGCCGCCGAGAGCCATCTGGCGCAGGAACAGCAGCACCAGGCTCACCAGCGGCGTGTCAGGGTTCTGCACCAGGCTGATGATGCCGACCGTAAGGAACACGGCCATCGGGTCGTTGCTGCCTGACTCCAGCTCAAGCACATCCTTGAGCCGTCCTTTCAAGCTCACGCTGCGCGAGCGCAGGACGCTGAAGACGGCTGCGGCGTCGGTGGAGGAGACGATGGCGCCCAGCAGGCAGCCTTCCAGGAGGGAGAAGTTCAACAGATAGGCGGCGAACAGGCCGACCAGCAGGGCGCTCGCCAGCACCGCTAAGGTGGAGAGAACGATGCCGCGGCCCAGGACAGGGCCCACGCGCTGCCAGTCCGTGTCCAGGCCTCCAGCGAACAGAATGAAGACCAGAGCGATGACGCCCAGGGCCTGCGCCAGCCAGGGATCGTCAAAGGCGATGCCTCCCGGCCCTTCCGAACCGCCGAGCATGCCGATCACCAGGAACAACAGTAGCGCCGGAACTCCCAGCCGCACCGACGCCTTGCTGGCCAGGACACCCAGGATGAACACCCCGGACAGCGCGACGAGGATGACTTCAATCGGCAGCATCAGGAACTGGAACGGGCGATGCCAAGTCAGCCGGGCGATGACGACCCACTGTCGGTGCAAACCGCCGCCGACATTTTACGGCAGTACCTCCTCGCGCAAATCCAGAGCCTCACGCGCCGCCAGCCGCAGGGGCTCGATTTCTCCGTTCAAGGCAGCCAGCACTACGTCCCGCAGTTCGGCGGCGCCGGTCAGGCGCGGCAGGAAAACGAAAGCAGCACCCTTGTGGTAGAGATCGCGCGCTTGGGCCAGCGTCTCCGCCGTTACAATCACCCGCGCTTCGGGAGCGATCGCCCCAAGCGCTCGCAGCAAGCGTTCGTTCGTGGTGCCCTTGAGGATGGCGTCGGGCACGGTGCTCAATAACACCTGCGCGTCGTGAATCGCCGCGTGGTGAAGCGTGTCCAGGTGAGCCACGTCGCCATACAGCGCGCGGATGCCTCGGCGGTCCAGTTCCCGCTTAGCCGCCGGGTTGAAGTCCACAACGCAAGTTCGCTCCGCGAGAGCGGGGTCGACCTGCAGGAGATCGTGGAGCAGCGAACTGGCGTAACTTGTGAAACCCAAGAAGACGATCTCCTTTGCCTGCGCTTCCCCGCCCGGATGAGCCGTCTCATCCAGGTCGCGCATTCCCAGCCGCCGCAGCATGGGATTCAAACGCTTGAACAGCTCATGGTTGTACAGGATGCCGTAGGTCGAGGCCACCGACGTCAGGACCATCGTGAACACGATCACCGAGAGCGTCTGCTGCGTGATGTGGCCCAGACTGACCCCTAACGCTCCGATCACCAGCGAAAACTCGCTCACCTGCGCCAGATTGATGGCCGGAAGGATGCTGGCGCGGTTGCCGTTGCCCAGCCGGTGCAGCACCGGGCTGATGGTAACGAACCGCGAGAGCACGACAAATGCCGCCGCCGCAACGGCTGCGAACACGACCTCCGCCGTGGGCCGCGGAATCTTCGCTCCCAGGGTGACGAAAAAGAGCGTGATAAAGAAATCCCGCAGGCTGATGACCTTGGCGATGACGTCCAGGTTGTAGGGAAACGTGGAGATGGCGATTCCCGCGATCAGTGCTCCCATTTCGCGTGAAAGGCCGAGCTGCGCGGCCAGCATGGCAACACCGAAGCACCACCCGAGCGTCCCGATCAGCATGAGTTCGGGCGTGCGTGCGATGGAATGAAAAAGCGCCGGCAGGACATATCGGCTGACGAGCAACGCCACGGCCACCAGCGCCACACCTTTGGCCAAGGAAAGCAGCAGCGGCGCGACCGCCGGATTGGTCAGATTGGGCTGCAGCGCCAGGAACAGGATGGCCCAGATGTCCTGAATCACGAGGATGCCTAAGGTGATGCGCCCCGGCAGCGTATCCAGCTCGAACTTGTCGTAGAGCAGCTTGACCACGATCATGGTGCTGGACAAGGCGCAGGCTATCGCCATGTACAACGCCCCGAAGTCACCCCCGCCCAGGCGAAAGCCGAGCCAGGGCATGACGAGAAGCCCGAGCCCCACGCAGGCAGCGAACTGAACCGCGCCGGTAACGCCGACCGAGGGGCCCGACTCCCGCAGCTTTTTCAGGTCGATCTCCAACCCGATCATGAACAGCAACAGGATCAGGCCGAGTTCGGAGACGGTTTCAATCTCCTCCGCGCTGGACAGCCAGCCCAACCCTTGCGCGGGGCCCAGGACTACGCCCGCGGCGACATATCCCAGGATCAAGGGTTGGCGCGTCCACTTGGCCAGAAAGGCGAAGGCGGTCGCAGCCACGATGCAGAGCGCGATGTCCTTCAGGATGTCGTGCATAGGCGGCCCGGGCTCTCCTCAGTTGCGCGCCAACCCTGCGTCTGGATGCCGGGGATGAACGCGACGTTTGGTCATACCATCCGCCTAGTGCTTCCGCTTCGGCGAGATCGTGGCACCGCACTTCTTGCAAACCACCGCTTCGTCCTTCCGGCTCCGAGGAACAATCTGGTTGGTGTGGCATTTGGAGCACACACGCGAAAGAGCAGCTTGGGTGGCTGCAGACACTATCAGGTGGCGCATGTTCGAGAGTCCTCCGTCGGTAAGTGGGATTCGCTCAGGCTCCGTGCAAAAAACGGAGCCCCAACACTTCCGAGTCAGCGGAGGTCTAGCAGAGGCGCGTGCAGGTCAGGTCGAGAAGGCTGGCCTGCCGCGAGGGAGCTGCGACGACGTGGGTGAGGGCGCTCCCGCCGGACGCTGCCAGCAGCACGGCAACCACGGCCGGCACCGTCAACAGCGCGGGAAAGATCTTGCCCGCCCGGTCATGCACCACGCCGGTCGGCGTGGGCAGGTAAGGACACACCAGCATCAGCAGGATGAGGTATCCCGCAAAAATCGCGAAGATGCGTTGGGCGTTCTTTCCCTTCACGGCCAGCCATTCTACCCTGAACGCTGGCGCGATGCATGGCTGCTACTTTCGAGCACGCCTCCAGGCCAGGGACATCAACGCGGTTCCAAATCGATGCGCACCGTCAGCAGGTTGGTGCCGAATCCGCGGACGGCCAGGCTGTTCAGCAACGTGCTGGGCCGCTGGCGTGCCAGCCAGCGCTGCCGCGCACGGGGATCATCGTCTGGAAGGAGGTGCGCCGTACCTGTCCGCCACTTCAGCAGCAGCCCTTGACGCACTCGGACCCGCACTCGCGGGTTCGCGGCAATGTTTCGCACATAGCCTGCCTGCATGCCGTGCTCGGCGACGATCCAGAACTCGTCGCCGATGCGGCTGTCTCCCACCGGCGTGCGCCGCGGCTTCCCGCTCTGACGACCGGTGGTTTCCAGTAGCGCATACCCCGGCGGCACCAGACCGAGGGCAAACAGCAGCTTGATCGGCGGGTTGAGCACGTACTTCTGCAGCGCGTGCACAAGGCGGTGTTTCATTCAGTTCTCCGAAAGCAGGGCTTTGAGGCCGGACGATCAGTCCTCGTCATCAGGCTCTTCGAGCGCTACCGCTCCACTCAGGCTCCCCGGGCCGCGCTGCACAGGAACCAACCGGTCGGCATAGGGATCGTCGGGAGGATCGGCATGCGGAGGCACTTCCGGCTGGAAACGGCTTTGCAGGAACTCCAGCAATCTGCGAAGAAGGCCCATTTGTTCATGATGAGCCGAACCGCTGGAAAAGGCCAGGGCCCGCCTCATCGCCGGGCCCTGGCTCGTCTGGCTCCTCGCCACTGACCACTAGCTGCTGGTTCTATATGTCGTAGTACAACGCGAACTCGTACGGATGCGGACGCAGACGGATGGCGTCCACTTCCTTGGCGCGCTTGTACTCGACGAAGGTCCGCACCAGCTCCTCGGTGAAGACATCGCCCTTGAGCAGGAACTGATGATCCTTCTCGAGGGCTTCGAGCGCGGTATCCAGCGAGCCGGGCATGGAGGGCACTTTCGCCAGCTCCTCCGGACCCAGATCGTAGATGTCCTTGTCGAGCGGC